>CAZYLX010000041.1:0-11451 GCA_964648595.1 uncultured Acidimicrobiaceae bacterium | reverse complement strand
GGCTGAGAGCTTCCCAGTTCTGGAAGATGTCACGCCAGTTCCCCTGATAGTTCAGGAGTGGCTCACCCCGGTCGTCCTTGACACGGATCGCAAACTGGTTCCATGGACGGCTCGGATCGCCGTGCCGTCGCGAGAACGCCAGGGGGAGATACTCGGCGGCGAGTCGTTCGAGGTTCGGGTCGCCCAACTCAGCGGCGAGCGCTCGAAGGGCCTGGACGGTGATCGAGTCTGGAAGATCGTCGAGCCACTCGGTGTGACGTCGAGCAACGGCTCGGTTGCGTTCCCACACGAAGGCACGGAACTGATCGGCGGCCACGGTGTAGGCGGCAGCGAAGATCCCACCTCGCATGACGTTGAACAACGTGTTTGCGAGATGGTGGGCGTCGTTGGTCCCGGATGCCGTGCGCTGGACTCCGTCGGCACTGGCCACGATGCGATCGAGCTCAGCTGACGAACGGGCGATGTCAGACTCCACCAGATCGAAATGATCGACATCGGATGCGAGCAATTCCGCCAACAGCGCGATGTCGGCATGGCTCTGTGCGACATCGGCGACGAGGTGCCACCGGTGTGTTTGCCCGGATCTGAGCTCGAACTGGGCACTTACGATGAACGACCCCGGCCTTCCCGTTCTGAGCGACGACGGCGAGAACCGCCGGCCCGCTCGAGCCTCCGCAATCGACGATGGGTCGGTGCTGGCCGTTGAACCCTGTAGGCCGCAGCTCCACAGGCTTGTCGCTCGGAGTGCCTCCGCCGGTTCGGGCCGATCGACGATGAGCGATTCGAGCGAGAAGAGACCGATACCCGGTTCGATGATCTCGCTACGTCGGTAGGCGTTCGCCAAGTTGCTCATCTGTTGCTGGAAGGGCACGCCGATGCCAAATGGCATGACGTCGAGGAGGCCGTCGACGACCTCGACTCTCAGATCTGATCCGCCCGCGAGATTCTGGAGCGAAACCGTACGTACCCAGCCGAAACGGTCGGAGGGCGCCCATCGGTACCGAATGGTCACACCAAGGTCAGTGTGTTCCTCTTCGAAGACGAGCGCGTTCCCGAGAGCACTCTTCAACAGACTCCTCGGCCCATGCTCGGGTTGACCGACGAATGGTGTCCAGATCGTGGTGGTGTCAGCCGAGGTCACCCGAAGAACGGTGGCCGGTCCCACTCGACCGCCGGTGTCGTGCAACCGATCGTCGGTCTCGTAAGGGAAGAGGCACGTCTCGGCCACCTCGCGCCCTGCGGTGAGGCCGCCGGTACTCGAAACGAACATCCAGAGGTCGGAGTCGCTGACGATCGTCATCAGGAAGGGCGGCATCTCATCGACATCGGAGATCCGATACATCTCGACGCCGTCAATGATCTCGGTAGGGTCGCTCACCATCGTCGTGATCTCTCCATCTGTTCCGGCCGATGCGGGCGATCGTTGTCCGGGGACGCCCTTGCGGTGGCGGAACGTTAGCCGTCGTGCTGGATGGCTCAGCGGAGCAGTTCGAGCATCTGGGCGGGCGCCGCTGATCGTTTCGCCCCGCATGGTCGTCATTCGTTGGACTCGTCATGACAAGCGCAAGACGGGCAAGATACTCCTCCATGCGTGCGAGGCGGAACCTGCTGTTGACTGTCGTCGCCTTGTTGTTGATTGTCGCGTGTGGCGAAACACCGGACCGGTCCGGCGTCGAGTCGGCGACCACGACGGCGGCCACCGCCAGCGGCGGGGCAGCAGCCGGCATTGATCCCGCCGGCAGCCCTGCCGATGACACGACCCCAACGACGACGGAGCTCGAGCCCATGTCGACCCTGGACAACCCGCCGGACAACTGTCGCCGGCTGACTGATTTCACGTCGGACGACGACAATCGTGAATGGCTCGTCGTAAACGACAACGTAATGGGAGGACAATCGCTCGGTGGGTTGTCGTTCGCTGCCGGGTCGCTGATCTTCGAGGGTGAGATCAACACCAACGGTGGAGGATTCTCGTCGCTCCGGCTACCGCTCGAGCCGGAAGCACTGGCCGCTCACGATCGGATCGTCTTTCGGGCACGATCGGACAGTCGCAGCTACATGGTCACCTTCGACGACAGTCTCGCCTCCCGCAATCGGCGAGTATCGCATCGAGCACCGATCGGCTTCGAAGCCTCCGGCGACTGGCAGACGGTCTCGGTCTTGTTCGACGACCTGTTCCCTGCCATCTTCGGCAACCCCGTCGACGACCTGCCCTTCCGAAAGGATCTGGCCACGCGTCTGGGGCTGATGATCAGCGACGGTGTCGACGGGCCCTTCCGACTCGAGATCGACTCGATCGATCTCTGCCGCGAGTAGCTCAGCGAAGCAGTTCGAGCATCTGGCGGGCGCCGCTGATTGTCTCGCCCAGTCCTTGAAACATCGAGTCGCGGTTGACGGCGGCAAGGTTGCAGCTCACGCCGTCGAAGCCGAGATCGAGGAGCTCACCCATCTGCCTGGCGCACTGCTCCGAGGTCCCGACGATGGCGAACTTGCGTGCGAGATCGGCATCGATGAGTCGAAGCATCTCGGGCGGGTCGTGGCGATCGAGATCGAAGTACCAACCGGTGGCTTCGGAAAGCGACGCGACGATCGCTTCTCGCCGTTCAGGATCGACCGGTGGGCCGTAGGGGCCGAGGATGTCGAGGTAGTGGGCTGCGAATCGCTTGACGCTGTCGATCGCGAGGTCTTCGTCGTCGGAGATACAGAGGGTGACACGAGGCAACACCTCGATCTCGTTCACGTCTCGGCCCGTTCGAGCTGCTCCCTCGGCCAGCCAGCCTCGGTAACGGGCAACGATCTCGGGTGTGAGATGGCGGGCACCGACCAATGCGATGTCCGCTACCTCGCCTGCCAGCTTCATCACGAGCTCGCTTCGGGTGCCGATGGCGATCGGCACCTTCGTCGCCGGAGGCCGGATGAGGGCCGCTCCGTCGAGCTCGAGGGTCTCGCCGTGGAGGTGAGCGGTCTCACCACCGAGCAACGCCCGCATCGCCTCGATGGTCTCTCGCAGAGTCTTGGCCGGACGGGGATAGTCGATGCCCAGTTCCTCGAGGCCGGCCCCGACGCCGATGCCGCAGAAGGCCCGGCCGCCCGACAACTCCTGCAACGTGGCCAGCGCCGCAGCGTGAACAGCAGCGTGTCGGGTGTAGGGGTTGGTCACCATCGAACCGATGTGGATGCGCTTGGTTCGGACGGCGATGAGGGCCTGCAGTTGGTAGGTATCCGGCCAGCCGGTGACGCAGGAGATCCCCAGTCGGTCGAAGCCGACATCTTCCACCAGACAGCCGAGCTCGACCGCCTCGGCCGGCGACATCCCAGGCGTGATCTCGGCTTCGAAGGTGAGGCTCTTCGACCCCACTAGAGGACCGGCCACTTTGACTTGTCCGGAAGGCCAGAGCGGGCCGTGATCGCTTCGCCTGCAGCCTGGCACCGCTGATAGAAAGTCGCCTCGTCGATGGTGGTCATCACGCCGGCATCAACCACCTTCTTGCCGTCGACGAAGACCGTGTGCACGCCTCGTCCATCAGCAGACCAAACCAATTGGTTCACCACATTGAGCAGCGGGCGCCACTCTGGTCGATCGGTGTCGTGCAACACGATGTCGGCCTTCTTACCTACCTCGAGCGATCCGATCGACTCGGCCATCTGCATGGTCTTGGCCCCACCGATCGTTGCCATTTCGTAGGCCATCTCGGCCGGGAACATCTGAGGGTCTTGCCTGCCATCCTTGAACAACCCGGCTACGAGATAGGTGGCTCGCATGAGGTCGGAGTAGTTCGATGCGTTGTTGCCGTCTGTGCCGATGCTGAGGTTCACGCCGTTCTGCATCATCTCGGGCATCTTGCCGACCTGGGTCACTCCGTAGCTGACCTTGAGCGCCGTGGTCGGGCAGTGGGCGACCGACACGCCCATCTCGCCCATGATCGCCAGCTCTTGGTCGTCGATCTGCACGGCGTGGGTGATGGCGACGTCCTCGCCGAGAATGCCGAGCTCGGCAAGATGCACCATGGGCCGGTGGCCGAACTCGGCAACAAACCCTTCCGGGTCGAGCTTGGCCGGCGACATGTGGAAGCTCATGCCGGTGCCGTGCTCGGTCGCCAACTCGCGAGCTGCCTTCCACAACGGATCTGATGCGGTGGTGTGCCCGACCAGAATTGACCAAGCGCCGAGCCGGCCGTCGGCCACGGACGAGAAATCCTCGAGTTGGCGCTGGAGGAACGCGATCGACTGGTCCGTGTCCTGCTTGTAGACGTCTGGCTCGGGCGGCAGATCCCAGATCCATTTTCCGACACGGCCTCGGATGCCGACGTCGACGAGCCCGTCGATCACCTCGTCGAGGAAGCGGATCGTGCCCGCCTCGAGGAAACTGGTGGTGCCCGATTTCAGCATCTCGACGGCAGCCAACTGAGCAGACAGGCGCTCCTCTTCCGCGGTGTGGACCGCGTAGAGCGGGCACAGCCACATGAACACATTCTCTTCGAAGGGCGTGTCGTCGGGAACGTAACCTCGAGTCAGGGGTTCGCCTGTGATGTGGATGTGGGTGTTGACCATCCCCGGTGTGACGACGAAGCGATCACCGCCGACGACTTCTTTCGCGGTGTATCGCGCTTCGAGATCGGATCTCTTGCCGATGTCGACGATCTCGCTCCCACGCACGGCGACGGCGCCGTTGCGGATGATGTCGCGGGTGCCGTTGACGGTGACGACGTGACTTCCGCAGATGAGGGTGTCGATTGCTTCCGGTGCATCAGGCATGGGACGACTCTTTCCGTGGTTTTGTGGCGACGAAACTCTGTTGGAATCCGATGGGTTCGATGAGACGCAGCTGTTCGAAGCCGGCGTCGGTCAGCCATTCGGAGAACTGTTGGTGGGTGAAGCAGAAGCCCTTCTCGGTGCTGGCCATCATCGTTGTTCCCATGATCACCGCATGCGGGTTGAACTTTCGTTCGATGTCAGGGAAGTAGTCGGCCAGGATCAAGCGGCCCTCTGGTTTGAGGGCCTCGAATGCCCGCTCGATGAGGTGACGCGACCCGGCTGCTCCTTCTGTACGGCAGACGTGGCCGAGAACCACGATGTCGTAGTGCTCTGGTTCGATGTCGATGGAATGGAAGTCGCCCTCACGGAATTCGCAACGGCCGTTCACGTTGTGGTCTGCGGTCTTGGCGCGAGCGACGTCGAGGACACCGGGAAGGTCATTGACCACGGCGGCACCATCGGCACAGGCCTCGAGCATGGCGATGGCCCACGGTGCCCCGCCTGCGCCGAGATCGAGAATTCGAGGCGCTCGCAGGGCCGAGTAACGAATCTTGAGATCGGCCCGAGACGCGCACCGATACATGGTGGTGAACGTGCCTTCGACCAGCGGAACGTAGAACGCTGCGGCGTCGTCTTCGATCGGTGTGGCCGGGCGACCGTTGCGGACCGTGTCGGCGAGGCGTGTCCAGTTCTCGTGGGGCCCGGGCGCAACCGGGATGAGGTCCGCCATCGAGGCTGGGCCGTCCGACACGAGATACCGCGTTGCCACATCGTTCAACTCGTAGACGTCGGTGAACTGATCGAGCAGCTCCAGGGCAACGACCCCGTCGAGCAGCGATCGGAGATGATCGACAGGCAGACCCATGGTCTCGCTGAGGGTTTCCACCGTGACCGGCCCGGTCCGCTGGAGTGAATCGAACAGATCGAGCTCGAGCGCCGCGAGCAGTATGTAGTAGCGGCCGAGGCCTTCGATGGCGGCCCACACCGGAGCAGCCGGTGGCGGTTTGTAGTCAGTCCAGGGGCGGCCCTTGTTGGCCATGGTGTGGGTCTTCTTCAACTCGGGATAGGGGGCATCCCTTGGCTCAGGCATCAGGCACCTCGAAGAGGGGTCGTCCCGACGAGTATCTTCGCAGGTGCAGCCGGCCCGGTCATCAGGGTCGCAACACGATCTTGCCGAAGAAGTCACTGCTCAGCATCTTGTTTTGCGCTTCGGCTGCGTCGGCCAGCGCGAACTCGGAATCGATGAGGACCTCGAAGTCGCCGCTGCAGAAGGCTTCCCACACCGGCCGGAACTCTTCTGGTCGATAGGGGTCGGAACCCATGATCTTGATGCCGGAATGGAAGAGGTAGCCCAGCGACGGGATGGTTGCCTCGTCACCCGAAGAGTTGCCACAGCAGACCAGGCGACCGTGCACGCCGAGGCCGAACAGGGAGGGTCCGAACAGGGCGGTGCCGACGTGATCGAACACCATGTCGACGCCCTTGCCTTGGGTCACATCACGGGCGAAGCCGGCGACGTCGGCCGTGCGGTTGTTGACTGCGTGATCGGCGCCGAGAGCCAACGCTCTTTCACACTTCTCCTCGGATCCGGCAGTGGCCAGGACCGTGACACCGATGCGCTTCGCCAATTGAATGGCGGCGGTCGATACACCGGATCCGGCAGCGTGGATCATCAGGGTCTCGCCTGCTTCGAGCTTGCCGACGTCGAACATGGCGTGGGCTGCGGTGAGGTAGCAGGTGGGAAACGTTGCGGCGTGCTCGATCGACATGTCGGCCGGGAGCACATACACATGGGACGCCGGTACCAGGCACTTCTCGGCGTAGCCGCCGGCGACGGTGCCGCCGATGATGCCGAGGTCGCCGAAGAGGTCGCCCATACCGGCCAGCTTGGAGTTGTCGGCAACGCCGGCCAGCGACGGATCGACCACCACCCGATCGCCGACAGCCACCCGAGTGACAGCATCTCCGACGGCGGACACCGTGCCGGCAATGTCCATGCCCGCGATGTGGGGAAAGGTGAATCCCGGCATCTGGAACCAACCGTTGCGCTGCACGACGTCGAGCCGGTTGAGAGCAGCGGCACCTACGTCGATCACCACATCGCCCGGCCCGGGTTCTGGGTCGGGGACGTCGGTGTACTGGAGTACCTCGGGTCCGCCGGTCTCGGTGTAGAGCGTGGCCTTCATACAGCTGCCTTTTTGGGACGTCCGGGCTACTTGAGGCCTCGGAGGAAGGGACGGGTGAGTGCGGCTGGTGGCCGGACGCGATGGGCGAACAACGCCATACCGGCGATGGTCACGAGATAGGGGAGGGCCTGCAGAAGTTCGGTGTTGATCGAATCGACACCGGCTTGGGGGAGTGAGAGTCGGAAGGAGACGACGGCACCAAAGAGCACACAGCCTGCAACCGAACCCTTGAGGGTCCAGCCACCGAAGATGACAGCAGCAATGGCGATGAAGCCCCGCCCGCCGACGATGGAATCCTCGAAGCTGCCGACGATGCCGAGGACGAGATACGCCCCGCCGAGACCTGACGTGAGGCCGGCCAAGTAGATCGATTCCCGCCGCCGCTTGTTCACCTGGATCCCTGACACGTCTGCTGAGTTCGGATCCTCTCCGACCGAACGCACTTCAAGGCCCCATCGGGTGCGGTAGACGAGCCACCACACGAACGGGACGAGTGGATAGATCAAGTAGAAGGGCCAGCTCTGGCCGAAGAGCGCGCCGCCGACGAGCGGAATGTCGCTCAGGATGGGGATGTTGGCTTCCGAGGCCTTGGATGCCGCTGGTTCGAGCTCATTGTCGAGGAATCCGACGAGGCCCAATACCAGGATGTTGATGGTGAGACCAACAACGAACTGGTCGGCCGGCAACCGGTGGCTCAGGTTCGCGTGCACGGCGGCCAGGACAAGCCCGGCGAGTGCGCCAAAAAGCAGGGCCAATGGCACGGAGCCGGTTGCGTCGATGAGCAGTGCAGAAGAGAATGCGCCACTGAGCATCATGCCCTCGACCGAGATGTTGAGCGTTCCCGCCCGCTCGGCCACCCATTCGCCCGAGGCGGCAAACAGCAACAACACCGCGAACCGGGCTGCACTCTCGTAGGTCACCGCTGATGTCAGCACATCCCAGAGGGCGCCCATCAGACTCGTTCCTTCGATGCGTTGACCGCTCGTTGTCGTTCACGGATGTAGAGCACAGCCGGTGGAATCAGAAGAGCGAGAACGAGCAGCGCTTGCACGACATCGGTGATCTTGCGCTCGACACCAGTGGCGGCGAGAAAGCCGGAGCCGATGCGAAGAGCGGCGAAAACAAGGGCCACGGCGATGGCGGCTACGGCCTTCTCCCGAGCGACGAGCGCGACGAGGAGGCCGGTCCAACCTATGTTGGTGGAGAAGCCGGGGACGAGCTGGTAGTTGCCGAAGTCGCCACCGGCCAACATCGTTGCGCCGGCCAGACCGGCAAAGCCGCCAGAGATGAGCATTGACGCCATGCCGTAGTGGGTGGCTCCGACACCGGCTCGCTGCGCGGTTCGCGGATTCTGGCCCAACATCCGCAGCCTGAAGCCGGGAACCGTGCGGACCAAGACGAAGGCGGTCAGAGCGGCGAGCGCAATGGCCAGGAATACGGTGACGGGAAACTCGTTTCCGAACCAAGTGACCCGGGGAATGCGTGTGTCGTCAGCCAGTTGGGCGCTCACCTGATTTCGATTCGCCCTTCCTTCCGCCGGTGCCAGCAGCAGCCACTCGTTCTTGAGTCCGTAGCCAACGGCCTGTGCCGCGACCGTGACGAGCAGGAGTGTGGTGAGCACTTCGGGAACTCCGCGCCAATAGCGAAGGGCACCGGCCAACCCGGCCCAGAGAGCGCCACCGACGATTCCGGCGAGACACAGCGCAACGACAACGACCGGGCCTGGGCCCCCAAGGCGGGTACCGACGTAGGTTGCGAACGCGGCGCCGATGAGGAGCTGGCCTTCCTGACCGATGTTGACCAGCCCGGCTCGGGCATTCACGATCGTTCCAAGCGCCACCAGCAGCAACGGGGCAGCTGCTCCGAGGGTGAGGCCCCAACGCCCGGGGTTGCGAATGCTGCCATCGAGCAGTGCGTTGAACACGTCGCCCGCTGAGCCGCCGGTGACTGTCACGAGTAGACCGGCGAGAAGCAGCGCGGTGAGAATCGACAAGGCGTAGAGGGTGACGACCTCGCCGATCACGACGTGGCGGCCGCGAGCTGCTGCCGCGATCTCGTCTGGGCTGTTGTTGACCGGATGAGCGACGACATCGGTCATGTCGCTCGCTCCACTGACTCGTCGGCGGTCGGGTCATCGATGAAGGCGCCGCCCATCAGTAGGCCGAGGCTCTCGAGGTCGACATCACTTCGCGGCATCTCTCCTGCCACTCGACCGCGGCTCAACACGATGATCCGGTCGGCGAGATCGAGGATCTCCTCCAGTTCAGTTGAGATGAGGAGGACGGCGACACCTTGCCGGGCCGCCGTGCGAATCTGCTCCGACATGTACTCGATGGCACCAACGTCGAGGCCCCGCGTGGGTTGGGCGGCAATGAGCACCTTCGGATCGTGGGCGAGCTCTCTGGCCAGCACGACCCGCTGCTGGTTCCCTCCCGACAGCGACCACAGGGGAGCATTGGCTCCCTGGCAGCTGATGGAGAACCGTTCGATGAGCTCGTCCGCCTGCTGCGTCATCTTCTTGCGATCGATGACGCCGAGAGAAGAGACTCGGGTCGGTTCAGCGAGGAAGAGATTCTCGGCGACTGTCATGTCGAGGACGCAGCCCGAGTCGTGGCGATCCTCGGGAACGACGGCGATACCCGACTCGGCCATCGCACCGGCGTGGCCGCTCTTCACTGGTACACCGCCGACGAGGACCTCACCGTCGGCCAGGTGGAGCAAGCTCGACATCAAGTCGCCGAGCTCTCGCTGGCCATTGCCTTCCACGCCGGCGACGCCCAGGATTTCCCCAGCGGCGACCTGCAGCGAGAGGCGGTCGAGGAGGATTCGGCCGTCGCCTCCATGGGCGGATGCGTTCCGAATCTCCAAAACCGGCGAACTGGTGGTGCGGACCGTCGCCCCAGCGACGGGCCCCACCACCAGTTCGGGGTTGGCGTCGGGGTTGGGGTTGTCGGCGTCGTCGGGGAGGCTTCCGAGGGCGGCTCGCTCGGTCCGAAGTGACACTGGCCGGCCAACCATGGCCCGAGCCAGCGTCGCCGCGTCGCTGTCGGCTGTTGCCATGCGTTCGACCACTTTGCCCTGGCGCATGATGGTGACAGCGTCGGTGGCGTGCCGGATCTCGTCGAGCTTGTGGCTCACGAGGGCGACGGCCCGTCCCTCCTCGTCGACAACGCGACGCAACGCCTCGAACAACTGCTCGGACTCGGCGGGCGTGAGGACCGAGGTTGGCTCGTCGAAGATCAACACTTGAGGATCTCGGCGGAGGCACTTGATGATCTCGACCCGTTGGCGCATGCCGGCGGGGAGGTCACCAACGACTGCGTTTGGTTCGATGGTGAGGCCATAGTGCCTGCTGATGTCGCCGATACGATCTCGGACGCTGCCCGGGTCGAGTTTGCCGAAATCGCCGAGGGCAACGTTCTCCCAGACCGTGAGGGCATCGACCAGGCTGAAGTGCTGATGCACCATGCCGATGCCTTTCGAAGCGGCATCGATTGGATCGAGGATTCTGGCCGATTCACCGTCGATCAGAATCTGCCCGCTGTCAGGCAACACAAGACCGATCAGAACCTTCATCAAGGTCGACTTGCCGGCACCGTTCTCACCAAGGATCCCATGGATCCGGCCGCGGTGCAGCGTGAGATCCACGGCATCGCAGGCAACGACCTGGCCGAACCGTTTCGTGATGCTGATGAGTTCGACCGCCGGTGGGCCCGAGGCAGATGCCTCGGGCCCGCCATTCCCAGAAGGAACGCGGTCGTTGGGAACCGAAGTGGTCACTTCGGGGAATGCTCCATCATCAGCCGTACGCCTGGCCCTTGATGGCGCCGAAGTCGCCGGCAAAGTCGCCGTTGGCGATCTGGGCGTAGACCTCGTCCATGGCCGCCTGCTGCTCCGGCGTGGCATCGCAGATCACGGCGCCGGGCTCGGGATCGATCCCGACCTTGAAGACCTTGATCTGACCCTCTTGGACATCGCCACTGAGGATCTGCGGGAAGATGGCGCTCACGTAGTCGCCGCCGTCGAAGCGGGCGGCGATGTTGTAGTCGAGTTCTTCGTCGGCATCACAGACGTTCGAGGCACCAGCGCTCATGGTGATGAGGCCTGCGCCGCTCGCTGCCTCGACCACGGGGCGATGTGCACCACCGAGATAGGGCATCACTGCGACCGAACCGCCTTCGACCGCGTTGTTCAACGCTTCTGTTGCGTTTGCAACATTGTCGAAGTCGAACGGGAAGTCGCCGGTTGGCACGTAGGTGACGCTGTAGTCGGGGTTGGTGTTGGTGAGACCGAGCTCGAATGCGAGGAAGAACTCGTTCTCGAAGCCGAGCTCGCAGCAACCGATGAAGCTGACGTCTGTGCCCTCGCCGTCGGCCATCAGAAGCGCTGTTGCCACGCCTGTGGTGTAGGCAATCTCGGAGCCATCGTCGAGGCTCTGGGCCAGACCGGGCGTCTCGGGGAAGCCGGCACCGCAGTTGCAGTACCAGAACACGTCGGCGAACTCCTCGGT
>CAZYLX010000040.1:0-11547 GCA_964648595.1 uncultured Acidimicrobiaceae bacterium | reverse complement strand
TGGCCATCACGGCACCCGAGGTACTGCCGGCCATCGAGGAGCCAACGACCACTACTTCTCCCCCACCCGCCCCAGAACCGGAGCCGACAGCAATGGGGCTTCCCGCAGCACTGCTCGACGGGCCTCAGTCGCAGGTCTTCCGGCTGTACCGAACTGCACTCGGGCGAGAACCCGATCGCAATGGGTTCGCCTATTGGTCGGACCAGGTTCGCCTCGGTGTACGGATCGAGAATCTGGCGAATGAGTTCATCGCCAGCGAAGAGTTCGGTGTTCAATTCGACGACGGTGCAGCACGCGAAGAACGACTCGAGCAGCTGCTGACCAATGCGTTCGGACCTCCGGCTGACGACTTTCAGCTCGAGGACTGGCTCGTGCGGTTCCGGGGCCTCGAGGGCGCTGAGCTCCTGCTCGCCATCTCCGAGGCCGACGAGACATTGGCCGCTACCGGAACGTTGCCCTGACGCAATCATCGGCTGCTGACAATCCTGCGAGCACCGTGACCAGGGTGCTGGTCGCCGACCACGTTCCGCTAGCGTTGCTGGCCTGCCGGGCGTAGCTCAGTTGGATAGAGCAGGCGGTTTCTACCCGTCTTGTCGGGGGTTCGAATCCTCCCGCCCGGGCCAAGTTCACGACCAACGGCTTTCGACAGTTTCGCTACGTGGATCGACACCAGGTGCGCTACGCTCAACCGCTCTTGGTGGCCGTAGCTCAACTGGTTAGAGCATCGGGTTGTGATCCCGAAGGCTGGGGGTTCGAGTCCCCTCGGTCACCCCATGTCTCTGCTTCGGCGGAGGCTGCTGAGGTGGGCGCTGTTTCGACAGCTACCCTTTCGGCACGCAAGCGCCTCTAGCTCAATTGGCAGAGCAACAGACTCTTAATCTGCAGGTTCCGGGTTCAAGTCCCGGGGGGCGTACACAGCAGCTGCGGCGAAAATCGCAGTGAAACCCCAGGTCGGGCCCCATGCGGAGCCGCCTGGGGTTTCGTCGTTTTCGAGGGAGTTCCTAGCAACTGACTCGGGAGCTGGTCGGCTCGGGTCGAGACTCAGAGCACCCCGATCGCACTGAGAAGGAGTGCAGCGACGCTCACGACGAACAGGCCAATGATCCCCAGCCTGCCATCCACCCGTGGCCTCGCCACCCGTCGCTCCGTTCCGCCGCACACATCCGTGACGTCAGACAATAGATGAGCCAACGGCGACGTCGTAGATCGCCTACTGCGTGGCGGTGTAGCGAAGATCGGCAAGGAAGCGCTGCGTGCGTTCGTGCTGCGGGGAGTGCAGAATCTCCGCGGGCGGACCTTCCTCGACGATCTTGCCGCCGTTGAGCACGATTACGTGGTCAGCGACCCCACCGACGAATCCCATCTCGTGAGTCACGGTCACCACCGTCACATCTGTCGCCGCGATCTCGGTGACGATCCTCATCACCCCTTTCGTCAGCTCGGGATCGATTGATGCTGTTGGTTCGTCGAGCAGGAGGATGCTGGGCTCGGGCGCTATCGCCCGGGCAATGGCCACCCGCTGCTGCTCTCCGCCCGAAAGCTGGTCGGGCCTCTTCGCAGCGTGGCGCGCCATCGAGACTCGTCGCAGCGCAGTCATGGCCAGCTCTTCGGCATCGTCTGCGTTGAGGTTCCTCACCAGACGGAGGGCAACTGTCACATTGTTCAGAACGGAGAACTGTGGAAAGAGGTTGAAGTTCTGGAAGACCATTCCGACCGTTTGCCGGAGCAGTTTCAGGTCGTGCTGATTGTCGCCGGCCTCGACCCCGAAGACTTTCACCTGGCCCAGACTCTGAGGATGCAACTGATTGATGGTTCGGATCAGCGTTGATTTGCCGGATCCGGATGGTCCGATGATCCCGACGACCTGGCCGGGCTCGACCACCATGGTCACATCGTCGAGGGCGCAGAACTGGCCGTAGAAGGTGGACACGTGATGCAACTCGATCGCCGGTGGATCACCGTCCTCGAGCATGTCGAGGGTCGAATCGAGGGTCGGATCGATCAGCTCGACATCGAGAAGTACTGGGTCTCCGCTCGGCATGGGCACCGAGGACGTCCGGTAGCGGTCCAGCATCGCCATACGCCAGTATCGCGCGGCCGCGCAGGCCGATCCAGGCTACGGAGGTTCTCCGACGTCTCGAAGACTGGAACGACCTCGAGTGTCAAGCTGGCCAACACGTTGGATTCGTGCATTCGGCGCGTCTCCAGAGAGGCGACGATTGCATCGCGCCGCCTGCTCTCGAGCAATCCTGTTGAGCGTGTGAGAGGTTGCCGCGGGTCGGTCCATTCCCGGGTTCGGTCACCTACAGAAACGCTGACTTCATGTCATACATGGTCTTTTCGCAATACACCGGAGATTCATCCAACTTCGAAACCGACCTGGAACTGGCACGAAAGAAATTCACCGCGCTGGGAGCGTCCCGCCTGACTGGATCCGTTGCGCTCACCGGCGAGGCCGCCGGTTCGTTCACCGTTGCCAGCATGTGGGACACCGCCGATGGCTATTTCGACGCCCGCCCCCAGGTGGTCGGCGACGCCGAGATCAGTGCGCTTATGCAATCACGAGGGATGTCTCCGGTTCAAACTTCATTCACCGAGGTATATGGAGAGACGGGCACGCCGGAGGGGAAGTACGCAATCTCGGTGATCACCGTTGTCGAGGTCCAGACCCCCGAGGTTCTGCAATCCGTCGTCGACTCGGCCAGCAACGTCATGCTGGCGAATGGTGTCAACGGGATGCGCTTCACTCGAGCGATCGCCGCTGGTCAACAAAAGCGGTATCCACATCGCCCTTGCGTATGCCGACTCGCTCGACGACTACCTGTCTGCTTCTGCGGCAGCGGCCATGGACAGCAGTTTCACCTCGGCGATGGGCAGCGCACAGGCGCAGATTGTCATGCGCCAGTTCAATCGCATGATCTAGGTGTGCAAATGACGTAGGCCGCAGGGTCGTGAGGGTGTTTGGGCAATCGCGCCCCGCTCAGACTGAGCGCCACGGTCGGGTGCGGTAGTTGATCACCTCTTCAAGAATCGTGCCGTCGCTTTGCACCCTCACCTCACCGTGGTTGTTCCGCACCGTGAAGTGGGCCGTCCCAGCCACGCCATCGATCTCGGCCCAGCCGAACGAGGTGGCATCGGCGACCCCCTGAAGGGTCAAGAACTCGATTGCGGCATCCCTCGTCGGAAACGCTCCGGCCGGGCCTGACGCCGCCCGCAGAACACCGGCCGCAGCCTGTGGCTCACCCTGTGGAATCTCGGCCCAGGCCGCCGCTCCCCACTCGACGAGTCGATCCTCGAACCAGGCCCATCGTGCGGTGTGTTTGTCGCCGCTCAGCCAGCGGGTCCATCCGTCGCGTGCGAGGCTCGCAGCCACGATCTCCTCCCGCTCCGCCGCGTACTGAACCCAACCGCTCTCCGAGACGTGGCCGATGGTCGTCTGGGACGCCACGATCATCAGATCGGCGGTCGACGTGGCGATTCGATCGAGAAACCACTCCTTCTGCTCGGCACCGAGGCACGACTTCGACCGGTCATTTCGAGCTTCGATCGGTGATCGATGCACCACCTCTTCGAGCCAGACGAGTTCGACCTCGCCATCGACGAGGTCAACGGTTCCGTAGCGCCCGTTTGGTTCGACGGCGGCATCGTTCTGGTTGTAGCTGTCGAACGCTCGACTCGCGAACGGTTGCACGGTGTCAGCGTGGATGTTGTTGCCGCCGAGATCGTGGTCGGAGGCAAGAACCAACCAGGGTCGCCGCAACAACGAGGCGACGTTCTCCTCATGGCCGAGATCAGCCCACAGCGAATGGTAGGCCCGCTCGCTCTGGCGGTAGGCCCCCGTATCGGGATAGCCGTGATCGCCGAGATGGATCACGAAATCCGCTTCGGCTCTCGCCGCTGCTCCGATGGCCATCGTGTCGTACGGCAACAGGCTGGCGTTGTTGCACGAACCGAACACGAAGCTGAAGCGGTCACCCAGCGCCGACGGATCGAGTGGTGCCGGCCGATCGAGCTGGCTCCGATCACTGGCCGGGCTGGCCCACGGAAGTTTCTGCTTCGCAACGGCCAGCTCGTCGAGCCAGATCTCGAAGGTCAAGCCCAGGTTCGGATTGACGCAACCGAATGAGACCTGGTCGGCACCCTCGGCCATCGCCCGGTTGGCTCCAGTCCCGACAAGAACCTCGTGAGTGCCGTCGAACTGCCACAGCTCGACGGTTCCGTCGCTGAGCACACCGATCTGCACCTGCGACCAGACCTGATCGGGAAGCCCAGTCGACGCCTTGACCGACGTCGAGTGCAGCCCCGAACCGGTTCGCCAGTAGAGCAGTTCCGACTGGCCACGCTCGGTCGTGATCCTGGCCAGGTTCACCGAGATGTCGTCGCTGCTCCATGACGCGGGCCGGAGGCATAGCCGCACCCACGTCTCGGGTTGCACAACCTGATTGTGATTCTTGTACGCCCGAGTCTGGCGCTCGTCATCGCAGACGAGGGCCGCACCCTGGCCGGTTCCACCGAAGGCATACGTCGGACCGACGATGATTGCGCTGCCACTGGATTCGGTTGTGAGCTCGATCGGGCCGACGTCTTCGAAGTCGAAGGTCCTGGCCCGAATCTGGCCGACCGAAGCGACCTCGAATCGATCGGGGTTTGACCAACGAGACCCAGCACCGTTGCTTGCCCTGACTCGCCACTGGTTGGTGCCGCCCTGCGGAGCCAACGCCCGATCGCCGAAGGCCAACTCCAGCCCAGGTCGTTTGAGGGCGCTGGCCACGATCAGCCCGTTGAGCTCGACGTCATAGCTGGTCGCTTGTGGGGTCTCGGGCCAGTCCAACCGAATCCGGACATCTCGGTCGGCCACGATGCGATCGCCAGGGTTCGACAGCTCAGGCACCGAGGGAGGCCCACCGGCCTCCATCACCAGTGCCGCCGGTTGCGATGGGTCATCGCCAGTCGAGCATGCACTCTGCCCGACTGCCAAGACAGTGACGGACAGACCGGTGAGAAACGATCGGCGCGAGAGGGCATGCCTCCCTGGTTGTTGATGATGAGTCATCGGAGTGCTCCTGTGATGAGTGGACGTGGGCGTCGCCACAGTCGGGCGAGCCAGGCGAGGCCGATGGCCATCGCTCCGAGATAGAGCAGCAGGGTCATGCGGTTCTGGCTCTGCGTCCCGACCGGTGTTGGGTCGAGCACGATGTCGGTGACCAGCTGGCGATCGACTCGGGGCGTGTCGAGGAGGGCGTCCTCGAACCCGTTCGATGCTGCTTGGCGATTCGAGAGCGGCTCGAGACCGTACTGGTCGACGATGAAATCAAGGACCGAGGTGTGATCGAGTTCGGTACTCGACACGTGGCCCTGGCGGGCGTGGGGCGAGACGAGCAGCATCGGAACCCGGAATCCCAAACCGGTCGGCGGCATGACGTGATCCCGAAAACCTCCCCAGTCGTCCCACACCACGAACACGGCGGTCCGATCCCAATCGGGGCTCTTGATCACCGAGTTGAGCAGGCTCTGCAAACGAACCGGCCCCTGGTCACCGGCGCCTGCGGGATGGTCGGTGGGCTGGGGAATCACAAAGCTCACAGCCGGCAGTTCGCCTCGGGCGTTATCGCGATAGAAGGCCTCCTGATCGGCCAGCCCCGAGCGGAGCTCCGGGTCGGTCCAGAATCGAGGCATGGCCAGCGCCGGGGCCCAATACAGCGCCGACGGTGTGGTCTCGTCGTCCTGTTCGTAGCGGCCATCAACAACCGAATCGGGATCGATCTCGTCGAGGCGCCCGACGTACAGCTTCCAGCTCTCACCGACATCAGCGAGCCGATCGAAAACCGTCGGGGCGTCGAGGTCCCGCACGGTTGCCAGCGCCTCCTTGTTGTCGGCGCTCACCCCGTGGTCGTCACCGGTCATGAGATACAGGGTGTTGGCCAGACTCCCCCCGTGAGCCGACGAGTAGTAGTTGTCGAAGAGGGTGTACTGGTCAGCCAACTCCCACAGGATCGAGGCCGAATCGCGATCCTTGGTTTGGAGTGCGAGCGCTCCATCGAAGCCTCTCCGATCCTGGGCATCGACGAATCCCTCAGCGGTTCCTGCTCCGAGCGCATCGAGCGCGGCGAGTCGGCCGTTGGTGAGGCGGCCCCGGTTCTCTCCGTCGACCTCGCCCCGGTCGATGCTCCGATCAGCAACGGTGGCCTCACCGGACAGCCCTTCCGCGCCCGGGTAGCTTCCGAAGTAGGAGTCGAACGTGTGGTTCTGCTCGATGATCACGATCACGTGATCAACGCCGGAGTGGGCCGGCTCGGCCCCGATTGATGCATCCGCCATCGGTTCGGCACCGACGGCGGGCGACGCCGCTGTCGCCAACAGGAACGCTGACCCGGCAAGAACAAGTATGCGGCGCCTCATGACAACCCCTCTTGCCGCGTACCGCCCGTGCTGGTTCCCGCGCCGGGAACATCCCAGACCACGATGCGCACGCCTGCCCCGTCCGGCGGCGGGCCCTCGACGGCGATGATGTCGCCATCGTCGGCGTAGACGCTGAACACGATCTCGCCGCCGAGCTTTCTCGCAAGACCGCGGAGCCGGTTGTTGTAGAACGCCGACCGGTCGGCGGAGTAGGCATCCCAGGCCACGTAGTGGATCGACATCTGGCGCATCGCCAGATCCGGGTTCGCCACCGGGACATAGGCAGGGTTGCGGCGCGCCGGGTCAGGGCTGACGCTGAGGGCCACGGAATCTCGGTACCCGTAGAAGCGCAGGATGTTGCCGAGCGATGGCCCGATCGTGAGGAAGCGGGAGTTGGCGGGCGTGTGATCGCCGGCCCACTCGCCGAACTCGCGGGAACCGGCGAAGGTCTGCACCTCAATGTCGAAATCGCCAAAGCCCTCCAGTTCGGCCGCTGGACCGGCAGACACGATGCCACCCGACGACACGCTCAGCGAGAGGACCAATGCAGTGACGACCGCGCCAAAGGCCAACGGCGAACTGGCACGATTTCTTACTCCGCCGCTGGTCGACTCAGCACCCCGGGGAGGAGCGCGTCGACCAACGACGGAGATCAAACCCTGCACCGCGACCACCACGGTCAGCGCCATCGCAGGGAGAATGACGTAGAGATACGGGAACAGCTTGGTTGGCCAGAACTGGAAGAACAGTCCGAAGCTGCCAACCCACCAGAGCAGGAACTGGTCCGCCGACGAGCGTCGCACTGCGAGCACAACGACTCCGGCCAGCAGCGCCCCGAGAAATGCCCAGCCCCCGAACTGCAGGATGACCTTGGCGAAGTAGTCAGGGTCGTGGTTGGGCTTCCTGGCGAACTGCCACAGGAAGAACTGCGATGCGTTCTCCGGCTGATTGATGAGACGCGTGAGCGGGAACGGAAGGACGATGACGGTGAACAGAAGGCTCGGGCCGATCAATCTGCGCATCGCGATCCTCGGCGGTCCGGCCACGAGCCAGACTGCAAGCACCGGCACCATCAGCACCGCGATCTCCTTGGAGATGGAGGCCAAGGCACACCAGAAGAAGGCGAAGTACAAGCGGCGACCGTCGTCGTCCTGCACGGCACGGACAGCAGCAAGCGCGGCCAGCGTCACGAAGAGGGCCATCGGTGTGTCGACGAGCACCTGGCGAGACACGATGACGTGATACGGCAGCACGGCGAGTACGGCGGCCGCTGCGAGGCCGATGTTGCGGCCATACAGTCGCCGACCGAGCAGGTAGGTGGCCACCACCGAGCCGAGCCCGAAGACCACCGAGACCACCAGCCTGATGGCATGATCGCTCAGGCCAGCGACATGGAAGACCCCGCCCGAGACGAACTGGAGCAGGAGCGGATGGGCCCGGAAGACGCTGAAGTGTTGGTCGAGCTCACCAACACCGAGCAGCGCACCACCCTGGCCCGCGTACACGGCCTCATCGCTGTTGAGCCCGACAGCAGCGAGATTCACCACTCGTAACACGAAGCCGACAGCAACAACGATCGCGCACATCAGATAGTGCCAACGGTGGGTGGCCGGTGCTGCGGTCGAGATCTCGACGGTGACCACCGGCTCGACCAGTTCTGGCTCCTCCTCCAACACGACGACGGCTGGCCGGTCAACGGCATCGGCATATTCGAGAGCCTTGGCTGCTGCTACCGCTCGGGTCGACAAAGGCCACGGCGGCACCGTGGTTGGCGGCGACGGCGGCAACCGATCACCAGGACCGGGAGCAGGATTCCGAGCCGTTCCGGGAGCAGGACCGAGGAGGGCATCGGCGAGCATGGCCGCGACGTCATCGTCGAGAAAGCGATCGGCGCGTGCGTCGTTGTGCTGCGCTGGCAGTGAAGCGACATCAGTCACGAGGTGACCTCCGGCCAGATGACTGCTCCGGAGAATCGGTAGCGGAGCAGCATCAAGGCGATGAGAGAAAGGGCGTTCGAGGCGAGGTAGTGCAGCGAAGCGAACTCTGTGAGGCCGACGAGAATCGGGCCGCGAAGAACCAGCGTTGCCAAACTGAGAGCAAGGAAGACGGAGAAGCGACCGACCAGCCGGCCTGACCCTGCCCGGTCGTGAAACACCCAGGCATCGGTCAGGACGAAATTGGTGGTGGTCGAGCTCGCGGTGGCGACAATGGCGCCGGCGAGATAGTGGACACCGAACATGCCGCTGACGAGCGCCAGCGTTGCGGTGTTGACCACGAAGCCAGAACCACCGACCACGGCGAACTTGATGAATCTGCCGGTGATCGTTGCTCTGGCGCGGCCGGTCAACCGGGCCAGAACGGGAGCCCGGTCCGAGACCGAGGCGGTCATGAGGCCGCAGACACCTCGTCGAGAATCGCCTCGGCCCAGCCCATGGTCGAACTGGACAGCAACGACGCCGGGACGTTCTCGAGCGCAGAGGCAATGATGGCCCGCTCCTTGGCCCGAAGATCCTCGGGACTGATGCTGTGGAGCAGGGCCTCGAGCTGTGCATACGGTGGGAATCCGTAAGCGTCCTCACAGTTCTCGAGCAGAATGTCGAGCGCCTCGGCCGGCTCGAGCGAACGCGCTCCGTCTTGGTCACTGCGTTCGATGATGAACAGCGACTTGATGTCGGCGACTCGCTGCGTTCGCACCCCTGGGACAAGCCGCTCCACGTGATACTTGGGTGGCGGGATCAAGCGTTGCACGACGGCGTTGAGGGTGGCCACCGGGAAGCGGCCGCCGGCGATGAGGAAGGCAAATTGCCGACCCGCCTTGGAATGCAGCCGACTCTGAATCGGCAGCGTGAGCCGCTCAGTTCGGCTCAGCTCCGCGCCGGTCAGCGCGTGGACGGTGTGGTTGCTGATCGTGAGCGGCTTGGGGTAGCTGCGTACGCGTCCATCAGCACTGATGATGCAGAGGTCGTCCGAGACGAAGGCACCCATGTGATCCAAGACCTTGAGCATCGTGGTCGTCTTGCCCGTGTCGGTCCTCGCCGTGATCAGATGGGCGTTGTCACCGGTGGTGAAACAGGCGGCATGGACCAGCGCCGTGCCGGACTCGACGAGCGTCCACCTGATGATGGGCTCGACGACGTTGGTGTAGAGGACGTGGGGCGAATGGCCAACGACCGACGACACCGTGATCTCCGTCGTCGGACCGACAGACACGTCCATTGCGAAACCCTTGCCAGCCACCGACTCGTGATAGTGGACTTCGGGCCTGGCATCGCTGAGGTCGAGCAGTTCGGTTGAATCGACACCAGTGCCATCGTCCGTCGTCACCCGAAGCGTTGGCGCCCCCGGGAGCGCTCGTACCCGGAACTTCTCGAGTTCGGGAAGGTCGGTGTCAGACTCGACGGTGAGCAGATCATGGATCGCATAGCGGTACCGATGACGGTCGCGAATGTGGTCGATCCGCGAACGCAGGCGGAGACGGCCGAGTTGACGGGCGAAACGCGCACCTTCCCTGAGTGATGCTTTCGACACGCCGACCTGACGGTCCTCGAATCGGAAACCGATCTCGGCCACACGAAGTCGGGGATACCGGCCGAGGATCTCGAGCAAGATCTTGAATCCATCGGGGCGCAGCCCATCAGGGTCGATCGATCGTCGCCGCAACATGAAGAACCCGCTGAGTGGGTCAGTCACACCGGCCAGTCGCTTTGGGAAGGCCGTGTGAGCGGCGGCAAGGCACGCCTTGGTGACATGTTGTCTGGCCGGGCTGAGACTTTCGTCGCTGAGACCCTCGCCAATGGACGTGAACCGGCTGCCGACGACAACATCAACTTGCCCCTCGGCGGCAACAGCCATCATCCGTTCGATGGCTTCTGGCGGATGCTGTAGGTCGGCATCCATCACGACGACCCAATCGGTCGTGGCCCGGCGGATGCCCTCGCATACCGCCGAACCAAGCCCACCGCTGCGGGTACCCGAGGGACGATGAATCAACTCGATGTCCAACTGACCCCACCGACGCTGCTTGGCCAGCGTCTGCACTTTGAACGGGGTGCCATCGTCGCTGTCATCGATGAACATGACGGTGGTGGGAGCTCGCATGGTTTTGGCCAAGCGTTGAAGCAGCCGCTCGACACCGGCGGCCTCGTTGCGGGTCGGGATCAAGATCGTGAGCTCCCCCGCCTTCTTCTCGTTGGCAGGCGGGCTGATCTGACTCGGCGAGGCCGATGAACGCTCTAGGTGGTCGACTGCGGGACCGCTGCCGTTTGGCAGCGTCGTGAACTCGGGCATGTGTACGTCTCCATTGCGGACGGCATGGGTTGCGGGACCCATGCCAATGGGTTGAATGACCCACCGTACACTTAGAGTGGTTGAAAAGCCACTAAAAGTGATATTCACTTTGAATCAGCAGCACCGACCCCTCAGATCAGCCGGCTGCCCGCTTGTATGGATTGTCGGGGAACACGCCCGCTTCGACGCAGAGGGCGGACCAGACATCGAGTCGTTCGACGACCGCGTCGAATTCGGGACCGAGCGCATCAACGACCGGCTGTTGCGCAGCGTCGGTTGCCTCTTCGATGAGTGCTCGCTCCCGCACACCCGCCTCGCTCAAGCGGCCGTCGACCAACAGTCCACGCTCGCCCAGTCTCCCGACAGCCAGGGCAACGTCTTCCTCCGACCAACCTCGGGTGGCCGTGTAGCTTCCGAGCGGCATGCCGACCCACAACTCGGTGAGCACGTTCATCTCGACCGGATCGACTCCGTGAGTGACGCACACAGCGATGTGGCAGTCCCCGCGGTGCTCGCGCAACTGCTCACAAGCCCGCCAAAGCATCCCGAAGGGATCGACGGGCCATGACTGGCCGGCGAGTCCGGAGAACAGCGGCTTACCGGCGCCGTGCGGCACCGACGCAGCAAGACGAAGCTTGTCGGCAACCTCGACGACGTCTGCTTCGCGAAGTGTCGAGCGCAGGCTTGCTGCCGTGGCCTCGAGACGTGCTGCCAGCAGCTCATCGCGATCAACGAGCAAGCGATGCTGTTCGTACACGGCGTGGACCAGGTCGGGTTTGAACACCCCGAACGCTGCACTGACAACGCCGGGCTCGGGCATTCCCAGCAGGAATGCTCGGCTCAACACATAGGACCCCATGA
>CAZYLX010000039.1:0-11548 GCA_964648595.1 uncultured Acidimicrobiaceae bacterium | reverse complement strand
CAGGGTTCTCTCGAGGCGACGCCCGCTACTCGAGCGTTGCGTATTGCGTTGAGCGGTCGTCGGTTCGGGTGCCGCGCACCTCCGTGACGCACGTCTTCAGCACCTCGAGGTACTCATCGATCGCGCCAGTATTGGTGTTGGAGACGGTGGAGTGCAACGAGTCCGGCGGTCCCTGGCGGTCGTGGTACCAACCCTTGGCCACCAACGCATCGGCCAGGGCGAACATGTCGATCGGATCGGGATCGCCAGGTTCGAAGCTCATGGCAACGAGGTGGAGGTCGCCGTCACCCAACACCTGCAGGCCATCGATCTCGGCGATGCCAGCTCGCATTCGATCAGCATTTTCGAGGGTCTGTCGGGTGAGATCGACGTACCCGTCTATTCCGAGATGCTGCATCACCGCCCACGCTGCCGCCATCGGCAACCCAGAACGAGTTCCCTGAAGATTGGGGGATGCGTAGAAGCCACCGAGCCAATCGTCGAACACAAACGTCTGATACTTCCGGAGAGCGCGATTGCGGTGGAGGATCACCGACACGCCTTTTGGTGTGTAGCCGAGCTTGTGAATGTCGGCGCTGATCGAGGTGACACCGTCAACCCTGAAATCCCATGGTGTGACCTTGCGCCCCAGCCGCTCGGCGAAGGGCAACACGAACCCACCCATGCACCCATCCACATGGCAATTGGCCCCGGCGGCGGCAGCCAGGGCCGCGATCGCCGGAATGTCGTCGATCACGCCCTGCGGATACTGGGGAGCAGAGCCGACGATGAGCACGGTGTTCTCATTGACAAGAGAGGCCATGGCATCGACATCGGCCCGCCATGCGTCGTCGACAGCCACCTTGTGCAACTTGATGCCGAACAGGTGGGCACCCTTGTGAAAGGCCGCGTGGGCGCTCTCGGCAACGATCATCTCCGGAGCGGTGACGCTTCGTTCCGCCTTTGCTCGCTCACGCGCTGCTTTGACGGCGCAGAGGATCGACTCCGTGCCGCCGCTGGTGAGAAAGCCTGCAACCTCGGCGTCGCCGTTGAGCAGGCCGGCGGTCCAGCCGACGACCTCGGACTGGATGGCGCCGAGCGAAGGGAAGGCCTTGGTGTTCAGCGCGTTCTCGTGGAGGTAGAGCTCGGCCGCCCGTTCTGCGACCTCTCGCACTTGCGGGCCTCCGTCGTAGACCATCCCAAAGGTCTTGCCGTCCTGCCACCTGAGGTCATCGACCCGCTTTGCCATGAGGTCGGCGATCACATCGTCGACGGGGCGGCCGGACTGCGAGAGAGAACCCATCAGCCGAGTATGACAGGCAGCCGTCTCGGGCTGCCAAGAACGCGCTGCTCGTTCAGCGAGGATCCCGCCACATCGCGGTGATCGGTGGAGCACCCTTCGGTAGTGGGATGTGGCCGCGACCCTCAAAACCGAAGCGGTGATAGAGAGCATCGTTTGCCGGGTTGGAGCTCTCGAGATAGGCGGGAATCCCCGCCTCATCACACTCCGCCGCCATCGAGGCGAGCAGCGCAGCGCCGAGCCCCTTCCCTTGATGCTCGGGATCGACGCCGATGAACCCGAGATAGCGATGCGGCTCCTCCGGGTGAGCTGCTTCCACCATCGAGATGAGGCGAACCGTCTGCGGCAGCCGCCAGCGGAAGATCTTGAACACCGATCGCAGCATGCGAAGCGCCGGTGCATCCGGTTTCTTCCAGTTGTCGACCTCATGCCAGAACGCGACAGCTCGACAGGAGGCATCGATGTCAACAATGTGGGTCGGTTTGGCCAACTCGCCGGCAAGAGAATGCTCGAACAGAAGTCGCAGCCGGGCTCGAGTATCTGCTCTCGGACCGATCAGCCAGTTCATGACCGGATCCGCAGCGAACGCTGCGGCCAACGAATCGGCACCTTGTTGCACATCGGCCGAGGTGGCTCGTCTCACGACAGGAGCTGGATTCGACACCTGGCGACACTAGCCACCCTTTGCAACCTTGTGCTGCGAAACAGTCCGTTCAAACTGCGATGAACCGGAGGTCACGAAACATGATCATCATCAGGCCATGGCGACAACAGACACCGTGCCGACCATCGACATCTCGGGGCCCTTCTCGTGCGATCTCGCCGAGCGCACCTCGGTCGCACACGCCATCGGGCGAGCGTCTGAAGATGTCGGCTTTCTGACGATCACCGGGCACGGGATCCACCCCGGGCTGGTCAGGGAGGCCTTCGGCCGAACTCGGCGGGTGTTCGCTCGGCCAACCGGCGAGAAGATGAGCTACGCGTGGAACGAGACTCACCCCAATCGTGGCTACGACCCACCGGCCAGTCAACGCCTCGACTCCAAAGCCGCGCCTTACGCCTCCTCCACTATTCCCCACGCTCGGACCGCGCCGGCGACCGGGACTTCGGTGCCGGCGCCCATTCGGACTGGGGCGCGCTGACGATCCTCGCCCAGGACGACGTCGGAAGCCTCGAGGTGCTGGACAAACGAGGAACGTGGATCGACGTGCCGCCTCGAGACGGCGCCTTCGTCGTGAACGTCGGCGACCTGCTGGCCCTCTGGACCAACGACCGTTACACGTCCACCATGCATCGCGTTCGCGGCGTGCCCGATCTACGCCCCGACCACGCCTGGAGATCACCTGCTGGAGCGCTATCGAGCATCGATGATTGTCGCGAGCGCCGCCTGATTCGTCTGACCACAGACGTTGGCCAGTCCTCGAATAGATCAGTCCTCGAAAAGATCAGGGGCGTAGTTCGCGGTCCACTGCGAGCCGTCCCAGTAGCGGAGCCGGTCACCGTCATCAGGGTCGGCACGGAACCCTGGTCCGGTTGGAGCGTCCGCAAGCGTCTGTTCCCAGGGTGAAGAATCGTCGGCCACGGGAGTCTGCCGGCGAGCCCGCCCCGACGTTCTGAATCGCTTGGTGCCGGTCGCCAACCCCACCAGCATGATGGATCCTCCGACGATGATGAAGACCCACGAGAACCACTGGTGGTCGAGCACTCTGGCGCTACTTGGATCACCGGGCCGCACCGAGACCTCGCTCACTCCACCAAGATCGGGTCGGGATGAGGTCGAGATCAGCGATCGGACTCGGTGCGCTCGGCCGGTCGCCGGGTCGATGTATTCCACCACGGACGCATAGGTCCGATCGCCGTCGCTATCGGTCGACTCATCGATCTCGACGATGGTCCCGGACACGATCACACCATCGTCGAGCGGGATCGTCTGCGAACGGACGTAGAGGCCGACGCCGAGGAAGACACCGCCGAACACCAGGAACAGGGCCATGGTCAGCCCGAATCTGATCCCTCGCCAAAGAGCCGTCATGACATCTCCTTCGGCACGGGTGGGCTCGCGCTGAGTGCGCTCGTTCCGTGTCAGGTCAGTAGTACGCCGGGAACGCGTCGAGATTGGCGTAAATGGTCTTGTGCTGGGTGAAGTGTTCGAGCGTGGTCAGCCCGTTCTCCCGGCCGAGGCCCGACTGCTTGTATCCACCGAACGGAATCGACGACGGCAGCGCGTTGTAGTCGTTGATCCAGACCGAGCCGGCCTGGATCTGGTTCGCAACGCGGTGAGCTCGGGCAAAGTCCGAGGTGAACACAGCTCCGGAGAGTCCGTAGTCGGTGTCGTTGGCTCGCCGCAGCGCCTCGTCCTCGTCGTCGAACACGAGCACGGCCATCAGAGGGCCGAACACCTCTTCTTTCACGAAGGTCATGTCATCCTCGCAATCGGCAAAGATCGCAGGCGTGACGTAGTTGCCATCGGCGAGGCTGGCATCGGCCGGCACCTCTCCACCGCAGAGTCGGCGAGCACCGCTGGCCTTTGCGATGTCCATGTAGCCCATGACCTTCTTGTGGTGCTCGGAGCTGATCAACGGGCCGACAACGACCTCAGGATCAAACGGATCTCCGACGTTCATCGCTTCGGCCCGAGGCCCGAGCTGTTCGACGAACGCTTCGTACATGCCGCGCTGAACGAAGACACGGGTGCCGTTGCTACACACCTCACCGGCCGAATAGAAGTTGGCGACGAGCGCCGCGTTGACAGCGCTGTCGAGGTCGGCATCGTCGAACACGATGATCGGACTCTTACCACCGAGCTCGAGGGTGACCTCCTTGAGCGTCGTCGCCGCGTCGGCCATCACCTTCTTGCCAGTCCCGACTTCGCCGGTGAGCGAGATCTTGTCGATGCCCGGGTGCCGACTCAGCATCTGGCCAACGCGACCATCGCCCTGCACCACGTTGAACACACCGGGTGGGACACCCGCCTCGTGGTAGATCTCACCGAGCTTCAGAGCGGTCAGCGGGGTGAGCTCGGCCGGTTTGAACACAAACGCGTTGCCGCAAGCCAGAGCAGGTGCGGACTTCCACATCGCAATCTGGATCGGATAGTTCCAAGCACCGATGCCGGCGCAGACCCCGAGTGGCTCTCGACGAATGATGGCAAAGGCGCTGGGCGGAAAATCGAAGTGCTGGCCATGGAGAGACGAGATCAACCCGGCGTAGAACTCGATCACGTCGGCGCCGGTGACAATGTCCTCCGTCGTGGTCTCCGACAGCGGCTTGCCGGTGTCGAGGGTCTCGAGATGAGCCAGCTCGTCGTTGCGTTCTCTCAGGATCGCGACGGCCCGCAGCAGGATCCGCGTCCGCTCCATTGCCGGCATCTGTGACCAGACAGCGAAGCCTTCACGTGCTGCGGCAACGGCAGAGTCGACATCGGCCTGGCTCGCCTGTTGCACTTCGGCGATGACGCGATTGGTTGCCGGATTGATGGTGGTGAAGGTCTCGCCGGAGGTGGCGTCGACGTACTCACCATTGATCCAGAGCTGTTGAGTGGGCAGCACGGTGTCCGCATTGACGAAGTCTGTGGGGTTGACGGAGGTCATGATCGGGAGCCTAGGTGCGGGGTCACCACGGGATGCGCTTGCGGTCGGTGAAGAAGCCGCCCGTCAGCTCGAGGGGCGCGAGGGAAGCCAGCCACAGCGCCGTGTCCGCACCCTCTTCCGGCGTTCGGTCGCCACCAGGCCCGCCCATCTCGGTGTGAACCCAGCCTGGACACATCGCGTTGACCGAGATGCGATGCGGACGAAGTTCGTTCGCGAACTTCACCGTCGCCGCGTTCAGCGCTGTCTTCGACACCGAGTAGGCGCCGTCTCCCCCTGTCATCGCCTCGAGCTGCCCGTTACCCGATGACAGATTGATGATCGACCCTCCGTCGGTCATCAGCGACCACAGGGCCTGCGTCAGACGGATGGGGCCGTAGAGGTTGGTCTCCATCGTCTCCCGGAACACGTCGATCGACTGGTCGAGCATTGCGTTCGGAGCCGAGCCTTCGACGTGGGGCGCCTCGAGATAGACACCCGCGTTGTTGACCAGAACGCTGAGCGGCCCAATTGCTTCGACGCGGGCGACGAGCCCAGCGACGCTCTCGTCGCGGGTCACGTCGACAACAACGCCTTCCGCAGAGCCTCCGCCGTTGCCGATTTCGGATGCCGCTTGCTCGATGCTCGCGGCCGAGCGGCCGGTCATCACAACGTGATGACCGGCCTCGACCAGACCAGCGGCGATCGCACGCCCGATTCCTCGATTCGCCCCGGTCACCACAGCGACCGTCACGAGAGGTTCCCAACTGGGAGCTTCTCGTGTTCGGTCTCTGGAGCGAAGTCTGCCCGTAGGAGCCGAAGGGCCGAGTGGACCTGATCACGGTCGACCGTGCAGAGGCGAAGGTGCCTGCGACCCGGGTCACCGTCGAAGGCCGTTCGGCCGTGCAGGACGCGCTGGTTGTCGAACACGAGTGCCTCTCCGGGCTGGAGGCCGTGCTCCCACTGGAAGGCGGAGCTCTTGATTCGCACCGTGAACTCGATCAGCGCTCGGTAGTACGCATCAACGAGGTCGGGATCGATGTCGAGCGTGCCCATCGAACGCTCATGGAATCGAACTCCGCTGACTTCGCTGTCTCGGTCGAGCGCAATCACGGGAGCATGTGCGATCAAATGGACCGCCTCGCCCTGGTCGACCGAGTCGGTGCGATGTCTCACCCACGGCACCGACACCGAACTCAGGAGGTCGAACGCTGTCGGATTGTCGGCCCGGATGGATTCGGCGACGGCGAACCCATCGACGAGGGTGCTCTTGCCTCCGCCGGTCGGGCTGGCGTCGATGCAGTGCAGCACGCTGATCCCCGATGGGGTGTATCGATACGGATCGTCGGTGTGAGGATCCATGGCCGAGGTCGACTGCGACATCGTCCAGACGTCGGGCTCCGAGATGATGTCGAAGAACCGACCGAAGTCGGTCTCTCGGACATGACCGAGCTTGGATGCCAGCCCGCTCGTTCCCTCAGCGGTGGTTGCAACGTCCTTCACCAGCGCCGCACCATCGGCGGCGACTGCTTCGAGTAGCTGATGCCAAGCCGAGTCGCCGGCAAGAGATGGAGCCTCGATCACGGTCAAGGTTGCGTCGGCGCGCCACGTCGCTGCCCTCGCCTGAGTGGACCGTGGCCGGTGATCGGCCAGCCAGGGGCCAACGAACAGTGAGCGATGACCGTCAGAGTACGTCACGGCAAGATCGCCGGCGGCAGCTCCGGCTTCGACGATCCGCAACTCGGGATCGAGCTCGGCCACCGAGAAGGTGCGGAAGGCTGAGCGCTTGTCGCCGCCCGAGGGACAGTTGTCCCGAAGCCAGAGGACGTTGAACGACGTGCGTTCACCCGTGCTCCATTCGACCGAAACGGCCCGGCCTTCCCCACCTTCGGGGATGTCGATTGCCGTCACGGTCGGTACGGCGGCGTTGTCAGCCATGAGTACCTCCCGTTGTTGGTCTCGGGAGACTAGTGCGAGACCGCTGATCTCATTGCCTCTCGAGCTGTCTGACGAAGCGCACGCTCGAGACGAAGTGCTTCGAGAAGCGATGGGTGCCAACATCGGACGGTCACGAGCAGCCCATTCGCGAATCGATGGAGGTCACATGACGTTGAACATCGGCATCTACGGCTCGCCAATGGACCGAGCCGGCCTCGACTACATCATCGAAGCGGAACGCCTCGGTGCCGACACGGTCTGGGTCCCCGAATACTGGGGCTACGACGCACTCACTCCCGTTGGCGCCCTGGCCAGTGCCACCGAGCGAATCAAGCTCGGAACGGCCATCGTGCAGCTGGGAACCCGCACACCAGCGATGCTTGCGATGTCGGCCATGAGCTTGCAGCAGCTGTCTGGTGGCCGTTTCATCCTCGGCGTCGGAACGAGCGGGCCCCAGGTGATGGAGGGCTGGCACGGGGTGCCGTTCGACAAGCCGGTGACCCGGACTCGGGAAACAATCGAGATCCTCCGCCTCGTCACGGCGGGGGAACGGCTCGACTATCAGGGAACGGTGCACCACCTCCCTCTTCCCGATGGCCAGGGGAAGGCACTCCGGTCCGCAGCGCCACCCGTCTGTGTCCCGATCTACGTCGCGTCTCTCGGCCCGGCCAATCTCCGACTCACCGGTGCGGCCGCCGATGGCTGGATCGGCAACTCGTTCTTCTGTGAAACCGCTGACGTGTTCTTCGATCCAATCCGTGCCGGCGCCGAGGCATCCGGAAGGACGCTTGACGACATCGATCTCACCGTCTCGGTCAGCTGCGAGATCACCGACGACGTCGAGGAGGCAGGCCGGCGCCATGCCTCAGGGTTCGCGTTCACCTTCGGCGCTATGGGCTCGACAACGTCGAACTTCTACAACGATGCCTTCGCTCGCCAGGGCTGGGGCGACGACGTGGCCGAAGTCCAGCGCCTGTGGCTTGCCGGCGACCGTGAAGCGGCAGCCAAGCGCATCCCGAAGGAGATCGGGCTCCAGACAAATCTCATCGGCCCGCCGGAGGAGATTCGTCGCCGGCTTGCGGAGTATCGAGATTGCGGAGTGAACTCGCTGCGTGTCTCCCCCATTGGTGACACGCTGGACGAGCGCCTCGCCGGGCTGGGCCAGCTGCTCGATCTCGCCAACGACGTGAACCAGATCGACCACAATCACACAGACCGAAGCCACACAGACCACAGCAACGCGGACCGAAACGAGGGAGTGAACACGTGAGAATTTCGGTGTCGGTCGGAAGCGCCTACTACGACGGCGAGAACTGGGACGACCTCGTGGCCTATGTCCAGGCCGCCGACCGCCTCGGCGTCGACACCGTGTGGTCTGCCGAGGCCTGGGGCATGGAAGCCGTCTCGTCGCTCGGCTATCTGGCGGCCAAGACCGAACAGATCAAGCTTGGCACCGGGATCATGCAGATCAGCGCCCGAACGCCGGCAATGACGGCGATGACGGCGTTGTCGATGTCGCAGATCTCGGGTGACCGTTTTCTTCTCGGCCTCGGTGTCAGTGGACCACAGGTCGTTGAAGGCCTCCATGGCGAAGCGTTCGCCAAACCCCTGAGTCGCCTGCGCGAGTACGTAGACATCGTGCGACTCGGCATCAGCGGGCAGCGCATGACATACGATGGCAACCACTATGTGCTGCCTCGACCGGGCGGGGAGGGCAAGGCACTGAAGTCATCGATCCGTCCTCGGCCCGACCTTCCGATCTACCTGGCAACGCTCGGCCCGAAGTCCCTCGAATACACGGGTGAAGTGGCTGACGGCTGGCTCGGAACCTCGTTCATCCCCGAGCACAGCGGAGTTCTGCTCGACCCCATTCGAGCCGGAGCGGAGCGGGCCGGTCGTTCGATCGACGACATCGACATCCAGGTGAGCGCCCAGCTCGTCGTGTCCGACGATGTGGATGCGCTCATCGCCAAGGCCCGGCCGGGAATGGCGTTCTCCCTCGGCGGGATGGGATCGGCCAAGACCAATTTCTACAACAACGCATACTCCCGCGCCGGGTACGCCGAAATCGCGGCGGAAGTCCAACGGCTCTGGGTTGATGGCGACAAGGCGGCGGCAGCAGCAGCGGTTCCCGAAGAGATGGTGCTGTCCGCCTATCCGATCGGCACGGCCGACATGGTTCGAGATCGGATTCGGGCCTACACAGCTGCTGGTGTGAATTGTCTCCGGCTGGGACCCCAAGGCCGGACCACCGGCGAGCAGATCGAACACCTGGAAATGGCGGTCGATCTCATTCGTTCGGCGACGGAGAGCTGATCCGTGGCTCATCCAGGACACCACGCCACCCGAGATCCGAGCGGTACCGCACTGATCGACGCGGCCACCGGCGAGTCGATGACCTGGATCGAATTGCACCGGTCAGCGGTGCACACCGCGAATCTGCTCCACCGGCTGGGCCTTCGCAAGGGCGACGCGATCGCCTGGTGCATCGAGAATCGCTTCGAGTTCCCGGTGCTGTTCTGGGCTGCGATCTACTCGGGGCTTCGATTCACTCCGATCTCGACGCGGCTCAGCGCTGACGAGGTCTCCTACATCGCCAGCGATTGTGAAGCCAAGGTGCTGCTCCGCTCGCACAAGACGAGGCCCGTGACCGAGCAGGTCCCGGCCGGTCTGACCCTGCTCGACATCGATGAGGATGCCCTCGTCTCCGACGCCGAGGCCGATCCGGAGTACGAACGGGCCGAGGGCGTGCCAATGCTCTACTCGTCCGGGACGACAGGCAGGCCGAAGGGCGTCGAGCGCCCCGCTCCCCCGAACCCGGTCGAGGCGGTGCCTGCGGGTGATGCCCGCATGGGCCAGCTATTCGGGATGGACACCGAGACCATCTACCTCTCGACAGCCCCGCTCTATCACTCGGCACCCATCGCGTTCCTCGCTCGCATGGGTCGCCTTGGCGGAACCACCGTCATCATGGCGCGCTTCGACCCCGTGGAGGCGCTGCGAAGCATCGAGACGTACAGGATCACTCACAGCCAGTGGGTGCCGACGATGTTCGTTCGACTGCTTCGGTTGACCGACGCAGAGCGCGGAGGCTTCGACCTGTCCTCGCACCGATTCGCCATTCATGGCGCCGGACCATGCACCGTCGAACTCAAGCAAACCATGCTCGACTGGTGGGGGCCGATCGTTCACGAATACTACGCCGGCACGGAAGGAGCGGGGACCTGCCTCATCGGCCCTGAGGAGTGGCTCACGCACAAGGGTTCGGTCGGGCGATCCGTGAGCGGACCCATCCTGATTCTCGATGAGCATGGCGCGCCGCTTCCGGTCGGTGAGGTCGGACAGATCTGGTGGGAGAACGGCTCGGACTTCAGCTACCACAAGGACGAAGCCAAGACGCAAGAGTGCCGAACTGCCGGCGGTCAGGGCACCTTCGGCGACATCGGCTACCTCGACGCCGACGGCTATCTCTACCTGACCGATCGCAAGTCGTTCACGATCAACGCGGGTGGAATCAACATCTACCCACGCGAGATCGAGGAGGTCCTGCTCGGCCATCCCGATGTCGATGACGTCGCCGTCTTCGGTGTTCCAAACGCCGAGTACGGCGAGGAGGTGAAGGCGGTTGTCCAGCTTCGTGAGGGCCTCGAAGGCGGACCGGAGATGACCGCCGAGCTCGGTGGCCTGTGCCTCGCCCGTTTGGCCCGCTTCAAGTGCCCTCGCTCGATCGATTTCGACCCTGACCTGCCGCGCGAACCCACCGGCAAGCTCCGGAAACACTTGATTCGCGATCGTTACCTCTGAACGCTGACCCTCAGGCGTTGAGCACGATGGCCGAGGCGGCGAGCAGCACGACCGCTTCACCGACCTGCTCGATCGCTCCGAGCAGATCACCGGTCACGCCACCGATCTTGGCCCTGGCCCAGAACACAACGACGACAGCGCCTGCTGCCACCGCGGCAAGAACGGCCGGGGCCCAGACCCCGAAGGCAACAACCGCAGCCACCACACCGACCAGACCTCCGACGATCGACGAGCGGCGAGGCAGCGTTCGGGTGTAGTCGGCGCCGAGGCCGTGGGCCCTGGCCGTCGGAGCGAACCCCATCACCCCAACGGCGGCGGAACGACCGATGCAGTGGGCAGCCGTCAACCCGAGGACCGCGTCCCACCCGTCGAGCGGAGCGAGCGCCGAAACCTTCAAGATCGTGATGAGCACCAGCGACATCACGCCGAAGGTGCCATGTCTCGGGTCCTTGAGAATCTCGAGGCGACGCTCCGGCGTCCATCCGCCGGCAAGGGCGTCGAAGCTGTCGGCGAGCCCGTCCTCGTGGAACCCGCCTGTAACCAGACCGGTCACAATGAACGCGAGCGTTGCCGCCGACAGGGGCGACACGAGCTCGCTGGCCCCCACGTACACCGCACTACCGATCCCGCCAACCAATAGGCCAACCACGCCGAACCACGGCACCGACGCAGTGATGCCTTCCTGGCCCTCGGGATGCTTTCCACCCGGGAGCCGGGTCAGGAACGCAAGCGCAGTTCGAGGCGGATCCAGCACCGAGGCACTCTACGCACGCCGCTCCCCCGCCGAACCGCACTCTCGCGCCCAACCGCACTCTCCCGCCGAACCGCGTTGCGTTTGTCCCGCAATCGGGGACAAACGCAACACAGAACGAGGCGGGAGTGCGAAATGGTGAGCGCGAGATGCGGTGCGAAGCGGAGTTGTCCTAGGGCCGATCGAGCTCGATCACGCGGCCCGCCACGA
>CAZYLX010000038.1:0-11870 GCA_964648595.1 uncultured Acidimicrobiaceae bacterium | reverse complement strand
CTGGATCAGCGAGACCACGTCGGTGTTCTTCAGCATGCGATCGGGTCGGGCCCGCTCGACATTGAGAATCTTGCCCCGAATGGGGAGGATCGCCATCGTGAGGGAATCCCGGGCTTCCTTCGCCGAACCACCAGCCGAATTGCCCTCGACGATGTAGAGCTCGGACTGGGCCGGATCCTTGCTGCGGCAGTCGGCCAACTTGCCAGGCAAGCCGGCCCCGTCGAGCGCCGATTTGCGGCGAATGGTCTGACGGGCGGTCGTGGCTGCGATGCGAGCCTTGGCCGCATTGATGGCCTTGTTGACCATCAGTTTCGCTTCACGTGGGTGCTCTTCGAACCACTCGCGAAGATGCTCGTTTGTTGCCTTCTCGACCAGCGAACGGACCGACACGTTGCCGAGCTTCGACTTGGTCTGGCCCTCGAACTGCGGATCCTGGATGCGAACCGAGATGATGGCCGTGAGACCCTCGCGAATGTCTTCGCCCTGGAGATTCTCTTCCTTCTCACGAAGGATCTCCCGATCGCGGGCGTAGGTGTTCACCGTTCGGGTGAGCGCGCTGCGGAACCCCTGCTCGTGCATCCCGCCCTCGAGCGTGCTGATGCCGTTTGCGAAGCTGTGAATGCCATCGGTCTGATACCCGGTGTTCCACGAGAACGCGATCTCGACCTCTTCGGTCACATCCTTCTCGTCGAACCAACCAACGTCGTCGAAAAGGGCCTCTTTCGAACGATTCAGGTGGCGAACGAAATCACGTATGCCACCGTCGTAGCGATGGGTCACAGGCTCGAAGTCGGCATCGAGTTCGTCGTTGAGCCGCAACTCGAGACCAGCATTCAAGAACGCCATCATCTGGAAGCGTTCGAGAAGGGTCTGCGTGCGGAATTCCGTGCCTTCCTTGAAGATCGAGGGGTCAGGCCAGAAGCGGACGGTCGTGCCGGTGCGGGGCACACCATCGGAGCCGACCGGTGCATCGCCAATGACGCCGAGCTTTTTGTCGGGAACCCCGCCGTCCTTGTACGACATGGCGTACCGTTTTCCGTTGCGATCGATCTCGACCTCAACCCGGCCGGACAACGCGTTGACCACCGAAATCCCGACGCCGTGCAGGCCGCCGGAGACCTTGTAACCACCGTCACCAAACTTGCCGCCGGCATGCAGAACCGTGAGCACGACTTCTGCCGCCGTGAGGTCCTCGTACTTGGGGTGCATGTCGACCGGGATGCCTCGGCCGTCATCGCTGACCTGCACGCCACCGTCAGCGAGCACCGTGACGTCGATCAGAGAGCAGTGCCCGGCCATTGCTTCGTCGACAGAGTTGTCGACAACCTCCCAGACAAGGTGATGCAGACCCGTTGGTCCGGTCGAACCGATGTACATCCCGGGACGCTTGCGCACGGCCTCGAGACCCTCGAGAACCTGAATCTGATTGGCTCCATAGCTCCCTTCGACAGCGGCGGGTGCCGTTGCCGAAGACGAGTCATCAGAAGCGCTTGAAGTGGAATCGTTGTCCATACATCCCGTCACAGTCGTGCTGTTCAATTCTAGCAGTGCAGAGGGTGCTGACGGGTGACGTCTAGCGGCCGATTCGCGCCTTGATCCTGCGGATTTCCGTCTCCGGGAAAAGCGCCCGGAACCGAGCAATGATCTGAGCTTCCATCCAGCCCACTTGCGACGCCCAGGTGGCGTCATCACACCCGATGACAAGCACCCCATCGATCAGTTCGACCGGCCGTGTCGGCTCGGCAAGTGCTGGTCCGACGATCTCGGTCCAGCGTTCCTGAAGCGACGAGAGTGTCCGAATGGGCGGAGCGCCCAAATAGGCCAAATAGTTGTCGAGCGTCTGGCCAATTGCGGACGGATCGGGCGACGACCGACGCATGTTGCGGGACCCAGAGGTGCCGGATCCAGTCTTGCGCTTCACCACGTCTCCCCCGACCTCGGTATGACGACTGTTAGTGGACTCAGACCTCACCAACTGGAGAGTCCGACTCGATGAACCCATTACCACCGGGTCGCAGGGTCTGATCAGGCACCGTACCTGCTGGGAGTTCTGACGCGCTGGTGATGATGGTCTGGCCCGGCGGAAGCGTCGCAAGCAGTACCCGGGCACGGTCGGGGTCGAGTTCGCTGAGCACGTCATCCAGCAGGAGAAGCGGCGTTTCACCCAGCTGCTCGGAAATCAAGCGATGGCCGCCAAGACGAAGAGCGAGCGCAAGCGTTCGTTGCTCCCCTTGGGATGCCTCCAGCCGACTGTCGAAACCATTGACATGAAAAGAAACATCGTCACGATGAGGGCCAACCGACGTGATCCCCCGCCGAACATCATGATCGCGAACTGCCGCCACACCGTCGGACAAGGCATCGGTGTCCCACGATCGCTCGTAGAACGCAGTGACGTCGCTGGCCTCACCCGCCAGCTCGTCATACGCCGCCGCAACACCGGGCATCAATAGCGACAGCGTGTTCTCGCGCCGGACCGTCAGGTGCTCCCCTGCCGCCGCCAACTTGAGGTCCCAGACGTCGAGTGTCCCCTCAGCTGCTTCATCGAGCCGGCCATTGGCCTGCCGCAGCAAGGCATTGCGTTGCTTAAGGATCTTCTCGACATCACGCAACACCCGATCGGCTGCTGGGTCGAGGGCCACGATCACGTCGTCGAGGAAGCCACGACGAAGCGCGGGTCCGTCCTTGATCAACGCCAGATCATCCGGGGCGAACACCGTGACTCGCAACGCTCCCAGAAGATCACGGCTGCGCTGCAATCGTTGTTTGTTGACCTGAGCTCTGGTTCGACCCTTGGCCAATTCGAGATCGATCGATACCGCCCGCCCGCCCCGCTCCCCAACAGCGCGCACGATCGCTGCCGTCGCGCCTCGGCGGACCAAGCTCTCTGTCGGCGCTCCTCGAAACGACTTCATCGTCGCGAGCAGGCCCAGCGCTTCCACCACGTTGGTTTTGCCGACGCCGTTCGGCCCGATGATCGCTGTCAGCCCGTCGGCGAGCGAGAGGTCCAGGCGTTCATAGCTTCGGAAATCGACGAGTTCGAGCTTTCGAATGAGCACAAGGCGAGTCGGACGCTCCGACGATCAGGACACCCGGACGGGCATCAAGAGGTAGAGAAACTCCTCGTTGCCCGCGATCCGAACCAGCGCCGGCTTCAACTCATCGATCGTCGACAAGGTGATCTTGTCGGCTGCTGCGACCTCGACACCCTCGATCAGGTACTGCGCATTGAAGGCAACAGTCAGCGGCGAGCCGACGTAGTCACCCTCGATCTGTTCACGGGCCGTGCCGACGTCCTGGGTGACCGCTACCAACTCGAGACCAGCATCGGAGAGCTCGAGACGCACGGGCGTCGCCTCTCTTGCCAACAGCTTCACACGACGAAGCGCGTCGAGCAGGTTGTCCCGCTCGAGCGTGAGCACATTTGGATGCGATTCAGGAATGAGTCCCCGATAGTTCGGGAAGTCGCCCTCGATCAAACGAGTGATCAAGGTGACGGGGCCAACCTCGAATGAGGCCTCGCGCTCGCCCAACCGCAGCTGGACCTGCTCGCCATGGCTGAGAATTCTGTTGAGTTCAGTCAGTGCTTTTGACGGAATCAGAACGCTCTGACCCTCCGCAAGCACCGACGCGCCAGGCACGTCACGCATTGCAAGGCGGTACGAGTCGGTTGCGACGAGACGAAGCCCATCGGCCTCGGCGGCCAACAGTACGCCGGTCAGGATCGGGCGCGAGTCGTCAGAGCTCGCAGCGCGAACAACCTGGTTCAGAGCATCGGCAAGGACCGCTGAATCAAGGGACACCGGATCAGTGCTCAGCATCGAAATCTGCGGGAAATCGTCCCCAGCGATCAGACGAATCGCGAAGTCGGACCGACCAGCGGTAATTCGCAATTCATCAGACTCGGCACTCACCGATACCGCGCCCGGCTCGAGGGCGCGAACAATGTCGGACGCCAGACGGGCGGGAATGACAGCAACGCCATCGCTCTCACCTGACACCGTCACCGACACGGTGATTGTCAGATCGAGGTCGCTTCCCGTGAACCGCAGCTGATCGCCTTCGAGGTCCGCCCGCACGCCGGAAAGGCCCGGAAGACCACCTCGGCCACTGACAGCTCGTCCGGCAATGCCAAGGGCATCGACCAATACATCTCGCTCGCAACGGAACTTCACCGTTGGTACTCCCTGCTCTTCTCGACATGATCAATGGGCCGGGGCTCCGGCCAAGGGGTTGTGGTTAGAACTAGCTTCTTTTGATTGAAACGGTAGTGGTAGTAGTAGGGCCTGTGGATTGTGGACAGACCATCGTTTCTCCTGGTGGGAGAGGGTGCGGTTGTCCACGGGTTGTCGGTTGCTTTCCACACGTTGCCCGTGGCTCGGCTGCCAGCTTGGGGAAAGACGGTGGTTCGTCCACCGCTGGTCCCTTGCTGATCCACAGGTTTGTCCAGAGCGTTCTTCGGCCCAGAACTGCAATGATGGCGCGTCTGCATCTGCTCCGCCGGGATGGCAGGGTCCTCGTGTGTGATCCTCGTGGCCATCACGCGCTGTTGACCGTCATGCGTTCTTGGCCCGGTTGCGAATGACCTTCTCGAGGACCGTGACATCGTCGTAGATCTGTGACCGCTCAGCCATCAGCGCAGAGATCTTGTCGCATGCGTGCATGACCGTTGTGTGGTCACGTCCACCAAACTCCCGAGCGATGGCTGGATAACTGAGTTCGGTCAGTTCGCGACTGACGAACATCGCCATTTGTCGGGCGAGCACAAGCGGGCGGCGTCGAGACTTGCCCTTCAACTCGTCGATTGAGAAATGGAACTTGTCTGATGTGAGTTCGAGGATCATCTCGACAGTGATCGGTCGTGGTTGGCGGTCGTCGATGAAGTCACGCAGTGTTCGCTCAGCAAGCTCGCGAGTCATCGGATGCTGATTCAGATTGGCAAAGGCGGTGACCTTGTTCAACGCCCCTTCGAGCTCGCGAATGTTGCTCGTGATGTTTTCGGCGATGAACTCGCTGACTTCGTTCGGTAGGAAATAGCCATCGCGCTCGGCCTTCTTGCGCAGGATCGCCATGCGAGTTTCGACGTCTGGCGGCTGGATGTCGGTCAGCAATCCCATGACGAACCGGCTGCGTAGACGCTCTTCGAGTGTGGGGATGGCGTCCGGCGGGCGATCTGAGGACAAGACAATCTGACGATCTGCGCCGTACAACTCATTGAAGGTGTGGAAGAACTCTTCCTGCAGGCCGTCTTTTCCGGCAATGAATTGAATGTCGTCGACCAGAAGAACATCAACATTGCGATAGTGACGCTTGAAATCGGTCCCCTGGTTGTTCTTGATCGAGTCGACGAACTCGTTCAGGAACGATTCGGTCGACACGTAGCGCACCGTGAGTCGGGGATACACGCTGTTGACGTAGGCCTCGATGGCCCGCAGGAGGTGGGTCTTGCCCAGCCCGGCATCGCCGTAGATGAAAAGGGGGTTGTAGCTGCCGCCTGGGCGTTCGGCCACGGACAGGGCTGCGGCGTGGGCGAAACGATTGGAGGCACCGATGACGAAGCTCTCGAAGTCGTAGCGACGAACCGGGTCATAGGGCGGCGTTGGCGCTGACGGTGATTGGGGGAACACGACATCGAGTTCGTCACGGCCAGCAGTTGCTGAGTTGTCGGCGGTGTTTCCGCCACCGTTCAAGAACGGAGCACGTTCCGACCCGCCGGATTGTTGTCCTGACGCTGCTCCGAGATCGTCAACATCGAACAAGGTGGGCGTCGACTGCTCGAAATCGATCGAGACGGCATGCCCGGCCGCTTCGGCGACTGCCTCCTCGAGGAGACTTCGATAGCGGCCGTCCAGTTTCTCGCGGATGATGGCGTTGGGGACCCTGAGCGTCAACACGTCAGCGTTGAGCGACGCTGCCTCCACATTCGAGAAGGTGCTTTGCCAGGTTCCGACGTTGATTTCCTTCCGGACCGCCGTGGCCGCGTCATCCCAGAGTTCGTGGGCGTTCATCGGCTTCGGGCACCTTGGTCGAGGGCAGGCGTGTGCGTCGAGGGCACGCTCGGCCCCGATGGGTCTTGTTCAGATTTGAAAGATATTGGCGTCCTCATAGGTTTGATCTCGCCCGTGGCCTCTCAAAAAGCGGCTTTCCCCAGATCGCACAGACTTTTCCACAGCTTCAGGGGTCGGCTCTAGGTCGTTCCACCTATCCGGAGCCGCGACGCTACACCCGGCCATGGGTCCTTACCACTCGACTTGTGGAAAAGGTTGGACCCGTGCAAAAACGGCTCTAGTCTCGCTCTTTGCCAGTTCCAACTGGGCTTTGTGTGGCGTCTAGACACCGCACGAGTCGCCAGTTGGGCCATCATGTCACCCTGATCGCCGCTTTCAGCCGTCGCTGAAATGCTGGGTCGATCCTGCGACAGACAACGAAGGGCCCGATGTCCCCATCGGTCCCAACCCCTCGGCAGCCACCTTTCGCTGCGAGACCAGGAGATCCCCATGAAGCGAACCTTCCAGCCAAACAATCGCAAGCGAGCGATGAAGCACGGGTTTCGTGCCCGCAAGGCGACCCGTGGTGGTCGAGCGGTGCTCCGCTCCCGCCGGCTCAGAGGCCGTCACAAGCTGAGTGCGTGATCGCCTCGGTCACTCGTCGGTCAACGTTTGCTGCGTTGTCACGCAGCGGTGATCGAGCGCGACACGGTGTTGTTCGCCTCCGTCATCTGGCCGTTGACCACCCCGACATGCAGCCGGGAGTCCCGGTTGCTTTGTCGTTCGCGTTCTCGAGGCGGTTCGGTTGTGCTGTCGAGCGGAATCGGGCGAAGCGTCGACTTCGCTCGGCGTTCTTGGACGCCGGCGGCGCCGGCCATCAGGGTTCGATCCTGATGAGTGGTAGTCGAGGGGTGCTGGATCGTCCCTATGCCTCCCTCGTTGGGGATGTAGCGAGCTGCCTCGCCTCGGTCGCCGTTGTGCCCGGTTCGCCCGGGATCTTTGCTTCTGATGAGGCTCAATCGTGAGTCGAATCCTGCTCACGCTGATTGGTTGGTATCGCTCGACCGCTCCGGTCCGTGCGCCACGGTGCCGATACATTCCCACCTGTTCTCAATACGCTGAAGAAGCCATCTCAACCCACGGTGCTGGCCGCGGCCTCTGGCTGGCGGCTCGCCGCATCGGCAGGTGCCATCCTCTTGGCTCCCACGGCTTCGACCCTGTCCCGGAGAAGTAACTGATGTTCGATCCATTCTTGCAGGCTGTCGCCCAGAGCCTCGCCGCTCTGTATGAGCTCCCCGTCGTCGGCGGTAGCTACGGCGCGGCCATCATGCTTTTGACGATCATCGTCATGGTGCTGCTGATGCCGCTGACTCTCAAAGCGACTCGCAGCACGATCAAGATGACCCAAGTGCAGCCCCAGCTGAAGAAGCTGCAGAAGCTGCACAAGGACGATCGCGAAACTCTCAACCAAGAGATGATGAAGCTGTACAGCGAGAACGGCATCAACCCGGTTGGTGGCTGTCTCCCGATGTTGGCTCAGTTGCCAGTGTTTCTCGTGCTCTTCCAGGTCCTTCGGGGGTTGACCCGGCGCTACTCGGCCCAACCCTTCTTCGACGCAGCGAACCTCGTTCGTGAACGTAACGGACTCGTGCTTGTCACCGAGAATGAAATCAGCCCTCGATTCATTGGGACAAATAGCGAGATGTACCAGGATCTCGCGGGTTCGACCGAGATGAAATTCGGACCCTTTGATCTCGCAGCCGAAGCCCGAGACGTCCTCAGCGAGAGCATCGTTCAGGGGATTCCCTACGTGCTGCTGATCATCCTCGTCGTGGGTACGAGCTACTACCAGCAGCGCCAAGTCTCGGCCCGCCGGGGCAACGACGCCCCTGTGATGAATCCGCAGCAGCAGATGCTGCTCCGGTTCCTTCCACTGCTCTCGGGCTTCTGGTCGTTCTTGTTCCCGGCGGGCCTGGTTCTCTACTGGGCCACCTCGAACACGTTCCGTATCGGTCAGCAGGCGTACATCACGCGTCAGATCTACGGCGTCGAGACCGAGAAGGGCAAGCACGACGTGGTGCTCAAGACCCCGGTCGACGACGAGGACCCACCAGAGAAGAAGAGCAAGTCTGCCAAGACGAAGAAGGTCGACGAGGGACCGGAAAAGGGCAAGGCCTCCAAGGCCTCCAAGGCGACTTCCGGAAAGACCGACGACGGGGCAGCGTCCTCTGATTCGTCGAACGGAAGCAACTCGGATCGAGCTGCCGAATGGAAGAAGCTCCGAGAAAAGAAGAAGCAAGCAACACAACGTTCATCGACGACGACAACATCAAGTCGTCTCACCCCGAAGGGGACGCAAGCGCGTCCCACCAAGCCGAAGCGGAAGAGGTAAGTCATCGTGGAATGGGTTGAAACCACAGCCAAGAGCATCGAAGAGGCCAAGGATCTGGCGCTTGACAAGTTGGGCGTTGATGAAGCCGACGCCGAATTCGAAGTGCTCGAAGAACCCCGTCAGGGGCTCTTCGGACGCACCCGCGGCGAGGCAAGAGTCCGAGCCCGCGTCGAACCAAAAGCCCCTCGGGCGAAGGACGATCGGCGAGATCGGAAGCGGCGCAAGCCCAAATCTGATGCCAAGAAGTCAGCGCCGGCTGCAGCGGCAACAGCAACCGCAGAGCCGTCGGAATCGGGCGAGGAGTCGCCAAGCAGTGGCAAGAACTCCTCGACGGCGCCGAGCCCCGACCGGCCCCGAGGCAAGAACGGCGGGCGTGCAAAGCGACCTGAGAAATCCGAGCGAAAAGAGTCTTCGATGGATGAAGTACGAACCTGTGTCGACGAGTTCCTGACCGGACTCGTCGCCGCCTTCGAGATCGATACCCCAGTCACCATCGATGACAGCGACGAACAAATCGTGGCGACGATAGAAGGCAAGCACGGCCTGTTGCTGGGACCGAAGGCTCGGACGCTCGACGCGATCCAAGAACTGACTCGGGTTACCGCACAGCGCACGGCGCCGTCGGCGATCCGTATCAAGGTGGACGTCGGGGGCTACCGAGAGAGCCGCCGAGTTGCCCTGGGCGGGTTCGCTCAGCAGGCGGCTGAGAAAGCTCGCGCCGAGGGTGTAGACGTCGTTCTCGAGCCGATGACGTCGGCCGATCGAAAGATCGTTCACGACTCTCTGAACGACGAGGCCGGAGTTTCCACCCGGTCCGCAGGGACAGATCCCCGGCGCTACGTGGTCGTCGTTCCTGATGTTCCAGCCGATGAGTCAGCAGCCGAGGGCAGTGCAGTAGAGGCAGAGCCCGCTGGCGACTGACGCGCAACTTCTTGCCGTTCTTGAACGGGCTCGGGCCGTGGGTTTCCTCGGCCCGGGCCCGTTGCGCGTTCACCTGGAGCATGCTCGTAGCTATGGGTCGCTCATTCCAGCTTCGGCCCGGACCCTCGTCGACTTGGGCTCCGGGGGAGGTCTGCCAGGCCTTCCCCTCTTGGCTGACGACGGAGATCTCCAGGGCGTGCTCCTTGATGCGGCGTCCAAGAGAACGGGCTTCCTTGTGTGGGCGGCGGTCGAACTGGGCATCGCGGACCGGGTCGAGATTGTGACCGTTCGAGCGGAGCAGGCTGCGCACGATCCGGTCCACCGTTGTTCCTACGACGTCGTTGTGTGCCGCGGCTTTGGCCCGCCGGCGCTGACGATCGAGTGTTCGGCGGGCTTCGTGGCCGAGGACGGGCGCCTCTTGATCAGCGAACCGCCGGTGCGACGATCCTGGGACAATGAGGTTCTGGCCGGCATCGGACTGGCTCACGAGGTGACCACCGACGGTGTTGCATTGTTCCGCCGAGTCGGTCCCCCACCACTTGCGACACCGCGGGCATTCAAGCGGATGCAGAAACAACCCCTCAAGGTTGAGCAAACACACGGCGAATGAGGACCGACGGAACAGACGGATGTTTCACGTGAAACATCGGCGGTTCTCCTGGCGGCCTCTCCGACAGCAGAGGCTGACTAACGCAGACGAGCTTGGTGCGGAGGGTGGACTCGCCGATTCATGAGTCGCACCCTCCACAACTCGAATCGTCGGATGTGGGCCTGGGAAGATGTGATCGCAGTGCGTTGGCTCACCCATGAGGTGGTTGAGTTGAGCATCCACATCTGGAGCAGGTCGGTGCTCGGGGGCCTCGACCTTCCACCCGATGTCTCGATCGTCGGGTCGATCTCACATCGTTGACGACCTCCACCAACTCGGCTCCCCGGCATGCGGCGGTTCTCAGCGGCGATCCATGCGATGATCTCCCCCGCGTCCTGGACGACGAGTTGGCCGCTTGGTGCCAGCTTCGACTCCACCGTCGTTCTGCGATCGAGAGGTGCCGTCCCAATCCACCTATGGGCCTTCGGCGCACCACGACACCGCGAGACGGTGACCCCGACGCCCAGATTGATGAGGGGACCACCGGCTCCAGGAGATGGGCGCCGAGGGCGGCGATGTCTCTGCCGTTTCGGCTTCGGTTGATGGCGGGCGGCCGAAGGTCGCCAGTTACCGCATCGTTGTGCGGAGGTCGATGTGGACACCGACGGTCTGCCCGAGCCAGCATCGAGGTGCGAGCTTTGTAGGGAGGGACGTGTGTAGGGAGTGTCGTTCCAGTCGGTGTTCGGAAAATCTCCCGACGATCGGCCTTCTTCCCGGCGTCCATTGACGTCCCCGATCGGTTCCGACAGGCGGTGTTCTTTGCGATTTGCCCTCTACCGGATGAAACGAAGCGTGCTCCGCGTCTGCAGGAAGGACTTGTTGAAACCTCGCTTGGTAGCGTTGTCGGTGGTAGCGCTGCCTAGCGATCGCTCGGTGAGAAAGCTCTCCCGTGGCCGGTGCTCAGGCCCCCGGCTGTCAGACTTGCGCCTCGCTTTGGTGACGCCACCATTGTTTCACGTGAAACAATGCCCCGACATGGTGTGGGACGGGGCGCAGCGATGGAGGATGTCGCGTTGGCCGACAGGGCTCTGGTGCCACGCCTCGTCCGTGTCAAATCCGAGGTCAGAGCACCAACTTTGGGCGGGATCTGCTTGCGGGCCGGAGATTGCGGCTAGGTTCATCGTCCTGCGAGATGTTTCACGTGAAACACTCGAGTCACGGTCGTGGCGCTAGTCGCCACGATGAGTCATCAAGGAATCAGGAGGTTCGATGACGTCGTTCGAACCATCAAGCCCACCGCCGCCACCTCGATCGAGTTGTCGTGTGATCGCCATCGCCAACCAGAAGGGCGGTGTCGGCAAGACAACAACGACGGTCAACCTCGGAGCGGCCGCAGCCGAGCTGGGGCACCGTGTGCTGATTGTCGACCTCGATCCACAGGGCAACGCCAGCACGGGCCTCGGCATCAATCCGAGGAGCCTCGAGTTCTCGATGTACGACGTGCTCTTGCACGACGTGCCCATCGATGATGCAACCGAGGCTGCTGCGGTGAAGAATCTCTTCCTCGCGCCGGCCAATCTGAATCTTGCCGGCGCAGAAATCGAACTTGTTCCTGCGTTCAGCCGCGAGATGCGGCTGAAGAACGCTATTGCCGCAGTGACAGACGACTACGACTTCGTGTTGATCGACTGTCCCCCATCCCTTGGGCTGCTCACCGTGAATGCTTTTGCCGCGGCCGATGAGGTGTTGGTTCCCGTCCAATGTGAGTACTACGCCCTCGAAGGTCTTGGCCAGCTCCTACGCAACGTTGACCTCGTCCAGCGCAATTTGAACTCCTCGTTGCACCTTTCACACATTGTCCTGGTGATGTACGACGCTCGCACAAATCTGGCGGCACAGGTTGCCAGCGAGGTTCGCGAGCATTTCGGTTCCAAGGTGTGCCGAAGTATTATTCCCCGGACCGTCCGCTTGTCGGAGGCCC
>CAZYLX010000037.1:0-11918 GCA_964648595.1 uncultured Acidimicrobiaceae bacterium | reverse complement strand
GAGGTGCAGCACGGCGATTCCCTTTGACGAGCCGTTCACCAGCCAGCGGCCGCCCCACCCATGCGCTCCCCATCCGAACACGCGACCCGTCCATGGGCTGGCAGAGACGATCGAGGAGAGCGGAACCATCGCCCGGAACGCGACGCCGAGCTGCACATCGAGGTCACTGTTGGTGACGATCACGCGACTGAAACGTCGACCACTCCCGAAGATTCCCAGAATCCAGCCGCACCAGCGGTCGTAGCGGAAGGCAAACCTTGCTGTCTCTGTCATCGTCAGACTCTCCCCCATCGACGGTCAAAACGGAAGTCAGCGAGCATCGTTCTGGCCGGTCATCGGAAGGTCAGGGTCAGCAGACCATTCCATGAGGCTGCCGTCGTAGACCGAGACGTCGGTCTTGCCGAACAAGGCCAACGCAAACGCGTCGACCGTCGCGGCGATCGCTCCCCCGCAATACACGATGACGTTGGACGCGTCGATCAGACCGGCCTGGTCCAGGTGTCTGTGCATTGTCTCCGGGCCAACGAAGGCCGCGGTCTCTTCCTCGATCAGCGACCGGAACGGGACGTTCACGGCGCCCGTGATGTGACCCGATCGAGGTCCGTACGACGTTCCTGTGCCTTCGAAGCTGTCGGCGGGAAGAGCGTCAACGACGCACGTCGGAGCTGCTGCGCCCGCCGCATCGTGTCCTTGCACGGCGGCCAGCACGTCGATCTTCGTTGCCCGTGCAGACTCCCAGCTGTTCGCGGGCAAGAACGGCTCGACAGTAGGGATGGCCGAGGTCTCAGCGGTCATCGGGCGGCCCTCGGCCTCCCACCTCTCGATACCACCATGGAGAATCGCGCAGTCGACACCGAAGTGATGCAGCGTCCACCACGCCCGCGTACACCACATCGTGCCGGAGTCGATGCCCTCTCGCGGGGTACGAGCCACGAGCACGACCTTCGTCTCGGGGCCCACCCCTACGGCGGCCAACTCGGTGATGATCTGCTCGGGTTCCGGCCACATCCAAGGAAGGGCAGCTTTTCGGTTCGACAGCACACCCTTGCCTGCTGGCACGTCGAAGAAGAGCGACCCAGGAATGTGAGAGACCCCGTAGCACTCGACCTCAGCGCGGTTCTCGAGCTTGCCGGTCAGCTTCGCCGTCACGTCGAGGACTCGGACATCTGGTCGATCGACATGGGCGGCAAGCCACTCTGTCGTCACGAGGTAGTCCGGGTTGGTGAATTTCATGTCAGGCTCCGTTTCCCCGGCCACCCTATGGACCTCCGGGGCATGAAGTCACACCGCTACATCGCGACGATCGAACGCCCAGATCCCGGCTGCGACGAGTACAACGGTGAGCGTCGCCATGAGCAAGCTGTCGCCGAGGTGGATGCCGTTACGAAGTGGGTCTCCTCCGACAAGCCAATGGAACGGCGACAGGTTCTCGATCCATTCCAGGCCTTCAACCTGGGGGATGACTCCGTTGGCGAAATAGCCGAGCACGCCGGCTCCGGCACCGACGCCGAGCGAGAGCGGCCGACTGCCCGTGGCAGAACCGACCGCGAAGGACAAGGCACCGAAGAAGGCAGCGAACAGGGTCAGGTGGATGTGCATGGCTGCGAACTGCCAGATGGATATCCCGTCGAGGCGAGCGGGCACGATCAGAGCGAGCATCGCCACCCAGAAAACACTCGTGATGATGACGAGGCTGACCACGAACGAGGCGAAGCGTTGCACTCCGAGCCGTACGCGGCTCACTGGATGAGCGAGGACGAGATCCAGCGTGCCGTCCTCCTCGTCGCCGGCGATCGTTCTCGAGCCAGCCGACACGGAATAGACAACCAGAAGCAGGGGCACGACAAGCCCGTACACGGTGGCCGTGAGGTAGCCGGCTGGAGTCGAGATGTCGTTGTAGTTCAGGGCTTCGAGCAGACCCTCTGGGTAGCTGGCTAGTGCCTCTTGGATATCCGGATTGTCGATGGTCGGCCAGAACGCTGCGTACATGCCTCCCACCAAGCCCAACGCCGCAGCCCAGACAAGGACCGACCGCCGGGCATCCCATAGCCACTTCGTGAACGCACTACGCAGCATCATCGGGGGATCCGGTTTGCTCGTAGTATTGGAAGAACAGCTCCTCCAGGTCGGCCTCCTCGACGGAGAGCGTGACAACGTCGTGGCGGGCCGCCTCTTTGACGAGAGCATCGGCTCGCCCATCCAAACGGCAGGTGAGCGACCGGCCATCGACTCGGATGTCGCTGATCCCAGGAACGCTCAGGAAGTCCTCGGTTCGGACCGGATCGTCGAAATGGATCGAAACCTTCCGAACCGAGCGCTCTCGGAGCTCCTCGACACTCTCGACGGTCACCATTCGACCGTCGCGAATGATCCCCACCCGGTCAGCGGTCTGCTGGACTTCGCTCATCACGTGTGACGACATGAAGACCGTCCGGCCCTCCTCCGTCGCTTCCTTGGCCAGGGATGCGAACTCGTGCTGGAGAAACGGATCGAGGCCGCTGGTGGGTTCGTCCAGGATCAGCAACTCTGGATCGTGCATGACGGCCTGGATCAAACCGACCTTCTGCCGGTTGCCTTTCGACAGGGTCTTGATCGGCAGGTCGAGAGCAAGGTCCAGACGTCCAGCGAGCTCGTCGATCCGATGTGGATCGACTCCGCCCCGCAGGTTCCCGAGGTAGGTCAGCAATTGCAGGCTCGTCTGGCGCCCGTCGACGAGGAAGTCGCCCGGCAGGTAGCCGATCCGGCGACGGAGAGCGACGCCATCAGTCTGCGGATCGAGGCCAAGCACCGTTGCTCGGCCTCCTGTCGGCCGAATGAGGTCCAGCAACAGCCTGACGGCTGTGGTCTTGCCCGCGCCGTTCGGGCCGAGAAAGCCGTACACCTCACCGACGCGGACCTCGAGGTCGAGGCCGTCGAGCCCACGGGTTCCTCCGTAGTCCTTGGTCAGACGTTCTGCGCGGATCGCCGCTTCGGTCATTGTCGGACCTCCCTCGTTGCTCGATTCTAACGACCCCCGCCAGCTGGTCTCGCCGGACTGACGTGCGGGGCACGCGCCACGCAGGAATGGTGGAGGGATTCCACCACGAGGCGAACGCTCGCGTCGACGGACCTTGGTCCCTGGCGCTCGCACCACATTCGCGCAAGCCTGCGGGCATGAAGAACAAGCCGACCCTCGCCGATGTGATGACCAGTGAACCGGAGACCGTCCATGTCGGCCAACCGTTGTCGGACGTCTACACACTTCTCCAGAACCGGAGCTTTGAGCATGTTCCCGTTGTGGACGGGGGCGTGCCGGTTGGTTTGATCGCAGCCTCCGACATCCTCAAACTCGTGTACGACGTCGAAGGCCATGACGACCGCATGCTGCACACGATTCTCGACCATCAGTTCACCATCGAGGATGCCATGTCGGTTGACTTGGTCACGGTTGCTCTCGCGGATCCGCTGCGCAATGTCGTGGATCACATGGCGAATGGGTCCGTGCACTCGGTCATCGTGCTGGATGACGGCGGATCGCTCGCTGGGATCGTGACGAGCAGTGATTTGATTCGCCTCCTCGGGGAGCTTCTCTGAGCGATTCGCTCCAACTCATGGCCGATCGTATGGTCACGCGATGCGAGCCATCAGCGAATCGGAAATCACGGACCATGTGGCTCGGATTGCCCGAGATGGGTTCACCGTCGTTGAAGACGCCTTCGACAACCGGCTGATGACCGAGCTGAACACCGCTCTCGCCGAGATCGAGGACGAGCATCAGATCGGCTACCGGGACACCGCATTCGAGGGCACCAAGACCGTCCGGATCTACAACCTCCTCGCGTACCACCACGCGTTCGAGAAGATCCCTGTCTCTCCTTCGGTTCTACCGATCGTCGAGCGGGTCCTCGACAACCAACTGCAGCTCTCATCGCTCTCAGCGATTTGCCTCGGACCGGGCCAGCAAGCACAACCCGTCCACGCAGACACCAACATGATTCCCCTCCCCCGTCCCCACATCCCGATCACCGTGAACTCCATGTGGGCATTGAACGACTTCACCGAGGCCAACGGCGCCACCCGCGTCGTCCGCGGCAGCCACCGCTTCGATCACAGCCCTGACTACGACGGAACCTACGAGACGGAGTGCGCGGAGATGGCGGCGGGATCGGTACTGATCTGGAATAGCGCACTTTGGCACGGCGGCGGAGAGAACCGCACCCAAGAACGACGGGACGGCATCGCTTCCTACTATTGCGCTGGCTGGCTCCGCCAGCAAGAGAATCAGCAGCTCGGAATCCCGATGGAACGCTTGAAAGGCTTCGATCGGCGACTCCAGGAGCTGTGCGGGTTCTCGGTCTATCAAGGCATCTACGGCCACATCGACAATCACGACCCCATCGAGCTCCTGGGCCGCGAGCGGGCGCGACCGATGGTCTGGGAGGCAAGTGAACGCCGCGGGCGCGCTGGCGCCGAGTCCGACAACTGACCGGTCCCGCTCCGAAGGGAAGCAGACCAGCCGGGCGACGAATCGTCTAGTTGGCCGTGGAGGAAACGGCGGCCTGACTGATCAGGTAGGGCAGCATTGCCGGTTCGTCCATCGGACGGGCGAAGAGATAGCCCTGGCCGTAGTGACAGCCGAGGCGCTGAAGGATGGCGAGCTGTTCTGGCCGTTCGATTCCCTCAGCGACGACGTTCTTGTTGAGCGCCTGGCTGAGAGCGACAATCGCCGCTGCGAAGACGTCATCCTGGGCGCCCGCAGCTCCGGTCATCTCGTCGAGGTCATCAACGAATGGCTTGGGGATCTTGATCGTGTCGACCGACAGGGCCCGCAACTGGCTCAGGGATGAGTAGCCAGTGCCGAAGTCGTCGAGCGCGACCTTGATGTGGTGATCATGGAGCGTGCGGAGGGTTTCCATCGCCTGCTCAGTGTCTTCCACCATGAGGTCCTCCGTGATCTCGACGCAGAGGCGACCCGGCTCGACTTCATGGCGCTGACAGACGTCGAGAATCCGCTGGGTCAGGCGCCCGGCCCGGAAACTGTGAGGCGAAAAGTTGACATTGACCGTTGCTACGACTCCCGGTGCGATCGCGTCGGCCCGAACAAGCCAGGCGCAGGCTTGATCCAGAACGGTCATGTCGATGTCGCCGATGATGCCCGTCTCGGCGGCCACATGGAGAAACTTGTCTGGCGTCAGGAGTCCCAGGGTCGGATGCTCCCAGCGGACGAGGGCCTCGGCGCCGACCATTCGCTGTGAGCCAAGGTCGAAGATGGGTTGGTAGTGAGCTCGTAGCTCGTTCCGCTCGAGGGCGCGCACGAGATCAGTTTGGAGGTTGTATCGGCGGAGGCTCGATTCGTACATCGATGGATGGAACGTGATGTGTTGATGCTTGCCGTGGGCCTTGGCCTGGTACATCGCCGTGTCGGCATTTCGCATGATGCTCTCGGCATCACACTCGGTGGTCGCGACGGCAATTCCGATGCTCGCTCGGATTTGGATCGGCCGTCCGAGAATCGAGGTGGGAGTGTCGAACGATCGCAGGATGTGATCGGCCGCAGCCTGAGCCTTCTCAGCCTCGAACGTTCCTGGCAACAGCACGGCGAACTCGTCGCCACCGAGCCGAGAGACAGTGTCAGTGTCCCTGCTGCAGCTTCGAATGCGATCGGCGACCTCGAGGAGCATCTCGTCGCCGGCAGCATGGCCGAGCGTGTCGTTCACGGTCTTGAAGTCGTCGAGATCGATGAACATGACGGCCCCGAAACTCGGGCCATGTTCGTCAAGCGCTCTGGTCAGGTCGTCCCGGAACAGCGTGCGGTTGGCAAGACCGGTGAGGGGGTCATGCATGGCCTGGAAGGTCAGCTGTCCTTCCAGGACCCGGAGCTGTTGGAGCGACTGCTCGAGGTGGCCGTTCTCCAAAGCAACAGCGGTGTGACTGGCCAGTGTTTCCGCGAGCCGAAGGTCGTTTTCGTCGAAGCCTCGAAGGTCTGAGATCTGGTCGGCGATGATGAGGGCCCCGAGCACGTGGCCGTTGTCGATGAGAGGCGCGATCACCGCATCCGCAAAGCCTTCCCGAGCAAGGAATCCAGCAACCGGACCGCTGCCGCTCGAGCGATACACCTGAGCTGCCTCGAGCGATTCGACCAGGGGTCTCAGCGACCGAGCGTCGTAGCGATGGTCACCTGGCAACACTGCACCGTTGTCGCCGACGGCAAGCGTCAACGGATCGCTGCCGCTTTCGGTCCAATAGACCAGTTCCGCGTGCCGGACACCGAATGTGGACTGGGCGTGACGAAGCAGGTCAACGATGGCTGAATCGAGCTCGGGAGACTGATGCAACAGACGCGTGGACTTGTAGAGGAAGTTCAGGCCATCGTGTCGACGACGTTCCGCGGTATATGCCCAGTTTGCGAGATAGATCCCGCCTATCGGGACCGCGACCAACCAGGAGAGAGCGGGATGAGTGTCGACGACGATCACTGCGATGATGGCGAGACTGACCGTGAAACCGTTCGTCATGGTCCCGAACCGGACGCCGGCCCACATGTTTTGAAGCTGTTGTCGCCCCGTTGAGAGAACGATGACGACGACGATGAGGCCGAGCGAGACGAGATTCGCAGTTGCCAGCGCGAACCCGCCGGACAACAGCGCGCGAGTGCTCACCTCGGACGGCTCGCCGGCAAGAAGACGGAACAGTCCCACCGCCACTGTCGCCGACGAAGCGAACACAGCGGCATTGAACGCGAGTTTCAGTGCCGGCTGCCGCCGATGAATGTAGAGGGCTGCCGCGCCTGCGAACGCGTGGGCAGCGATGACGGTGATTGGCTGGACGAAGAACAGACCCAACGCCAGCGGAACCTCGACCATCGAGAACGTGTGGGCATCCCCGCGAATGTGCAGGTGCACGACCAAGACCTCGGCAAGTCCGAAAAGAATCACCATCGTCGGAACGGCGAACCACCACGGCCAATCCGACTCCGCGAACCAACTCTGCGGACCGGCCAGCAGGCCGATCGCCCCGATGGTGACGACCCACAGGAATGCCGTGAATGCCCCGATCTTTGCGTTCGCGCTCAAGCGCGGAGCGTCGGGCGGACCGGGGCGAAACCCCGTTGGACCACCACCTTCTTCATCGCTCACTGTGCTCGCGCTCGCGGACATCACCAACAGGGTCGGCGATATGGACAGTCGTGTTAGCCCATCCGGGGGCACCGTCAAGCCCGGCCGCAGCCCTCCACCCGTTGACCCCAGACCGTTCCGCTCAGAGCGGGGTGTTCACCGCAACTCCGGCAGTGAAGTAGGTCCCGACCTTCGGCTGGCCGTGATATCGGGCCTCGGTCCACTGAACATCGAAACCAGCCTCGGCGATCAGCTTTGTGATCGGTCGGTTCAGGTGACAGCCGTCAGCCACGATCTTCTGGATCGGGGCCACGCGTTTCTGCCAGCGACGCACACCTTCATCGGGGGCCTCGCCGTGCTCGACGAAGTGCAGCGTTCCCCCCGGCTTGATCACACGGCGTAGCTCAGCCAGCGCTCGGTTCGGATCTGGAATCGAACAGAGTGTGTAGGTGAGAACGCCACTGTCACAGCAGTCATCGTCCAGGGGAATGGTCTGACCATCGAGGCCGACGAATTCGACGTCGATCTCTGATGCCGCGAGGCGATCGGCGGCCAACTGGCGGCCGATGATCGCGGGTCGACAGCGTAAATCTTGGTGACTTCAGCGGGCATGTGCGGCAGGTTCAGTCCACTGCCGAAACCTGGCTCCACGACCACGCCTTGGACGCCGACGAGGCATCGGCGACGCCACTCGCTGATCGAGTCACCCCGCATAGCCACATCAATCAGCCGTGGGAGTACCTGATGGCGCCAGACCTTCATGGCCAACCCACCTAGCTCTTTTCGTCGACACCTTGTTCTTCACCGGTGGGGTCTGGGAGGACCATGGCTCCGAGCCGGGAACCGATCTTGTCGCCACGGAAGTAGAGATACGACAGCACCCCGACATAGGGCAAGCCGAAGACGAGGAACGTCCACCCTGCCTTTGCCAGCCCCGACAGATCGTCGCTTCGCAGGATGTCGCCGAAGATCCGTAGCGCCAGTATCAACCAGAGTGCCAGAATCGAGAACCAGAGCATGGCCAGAGCCACATCGCCAACATCGAATTCAGCTGCAAACACGTGGTCTTCCTCCGGTCGATCGGCCTGAACTGCGGTAGAGGCCGCACCCGAGGTTAGAGCGTGATCGGCCCGCGTCCGCCATTCGTCTCCATCACTTGATCATTGGTGCCGGCGCGTCGGCAGTGGCAGGCTGGAGCATGACGAAATTTGGATGGTTGTCACCAGTCGCAGGGCACGCGGGGAGCGACTTCCAGCCCATCGCGATGTATCAGGAGGAGCACATCTTCCCGCAGGCTCTCCCCCACTTCGACTCGTTGTGGATCGCCGACCATTTCTATGGCTTCGACGCCGACAAGAAGGAGGGCTTCCTGGAAGGTTGGGTGACCTTGACCTGGCTGGCCGCGAAGTTCCCGGACGTGATGCTCTGCCACCACGTTTTGGGGCATGGCTACCGCAATCCGGCGCTCACGGCGAAGATGGCCTCGACACTGCAAGTTCTGTCCGGCGGCCGATTCATTCTGGGCATCGGCGCCGGGTGGCGAGAGGACGAATACGACTCGTACGGGTACGACTTCCCGTCAACAGCGACCCGTTTGCGTCAACTCGAAGAGGTGGTCCAGATCTGCCGGCTGATGTGGACCGATGACCACCCCACATTCCACGGCACCCATTTCAGTATTGACGACGCCGCAGCAACGCCGAGACCCGATGTCGTTCCGCCGGTCTGTATTGGAAGTTCCGGTGAGAAGATCGGGCTTCCCATCGTCGGACGCCAAGCCGACATCTGGAACGGCGCTTACAGAAGCGACGATGCCTGGCTCCGAATGCGCGACATCGTGCACGCCGCGGCATCTGATGTCGGGCGTGACCCAGCGAGCATCGAGTGCAGCATCACCGTCGGCGGTGACCTGCCCGAAACCGATGCTGCCGCCGATGAGTGGGTCGAGCGGCTGTCCCACCTTCGCGATCTCGGTGCCTCGCATTTCATCATGGACTTCGGCCATCCTCTGGACGTCGAACCAGCACTACGGTTCGCCGAGCAGGTGATCGCCCCGATGAAGGAGGCCGACGCGAGCGGCTGATTGGACCCTTGTAGACGACCGTGGCCCACGATCGTCGGTCGCGAGCCGCTATGCGCTTGGGGGCTGTCGGGCAGCAATGAGCTGATCGAACGCAAGTGTCCAGGGCGGGCGGAGGTAGCCGAGCGCTCGTACGTCTTCATACCAGGAAGCGAACGGTGAAGAAGCCGAGAACGCTCCACCACCGACTGCTCGGCAGACGTTCTGGAGAATCGTCTCGGCGGCTGCCGCCATGCCCAGCTTCGCCTTTGTTGCCTCGAGCACGGCGGTGTCGGGCTCAGTTCCGGCAATGGTGTCGACCAGGCCGTGCTGCGCCTGCGACAGCATCCAGTGGTCGATTTGGGACTGGGTCCAGGCAACATCCTCGTACGGGCGGAGGTCCCTCCCGCCGAGTCGCAGCTCTGCTTCTGCCATTGCCGAGTCAACGACAGCGCTGATGACACCGCAATACATCGCCAGTCCGAGTGCGCCAGCCGTTGCTGAGCCCCGAGGAATCGCCTCCGGCCAGGCCCATGCCACCCCCGGGACCCCATCGAGCATGGTGGCGTGGCTTTGCGTCGCCTTCATTCCCATCCCATCCCACTCCCTGGTGATGGTCATGCCCGCCGTCCCGTCCCACGGCTGGTCTCGCAGGTCCAAGTAGAAACCCATCGGTAGATCCGATCCGTCAGGTTTGGCGGTCGTGATCATGTAGGACACGATCTGTGAGCCGGAACCGAAGTGTTTCGCACCGCGGAGCCGAAACCGGCCGTCGTCTCCGCCTATGGGCGTTGCGGTCGCCTTCGTGCGGAAGACGTCTCCACCGCTTCCAGGCTCGGAGGTGATCGTTCCCCAGAAGTGACCATCGAGGGACGACTGGAACACGTGAGCTCGCTGTTCCGCCCATGCTTCGGCAAATGGCTCCGGTGCGTCCTCGCTGGCTGTCCAGTAGATCTGCACCCCAGGGTGCATGGATGCGACGAGCGCAACCGAGTGGTCACCTCGGGCGATCCGCTGGATGGCCTCCACGACGGTCGGCCCACTCTCGGCCAGAGAACGCCAGCAACCACCATGCGATTCAGGGACGATCAGACGGAGGAACCCGGTAGCGGCGAGATCCTCGAAATCGACGCGGTCGAGACTTCTCCGCTGCAGTCGTTCATCGCGCTCTCTGCACCATCGCTCGGCGAGGTCGTCGATAGCGGCGAGGATCGAAGGCGAGTTCATGTCCTCACTGTGCGTTGGAAGCAGGCACTCGACAAATCGCGAGGGATCTCGTCAGTAGATGAACTGCCGGCCCGGCCGACCCTAGAGTCGGCGTTGTGCGCGAGCTTCCCGTTCTGGACATCGAGCCCTTCCTCGGGGACCCCACATCACTGGCCTCCCAGGAGTTCGTGAGCGAGCTGCGATCGGTGTGCCACAACACCGGCTTCGCCCACATTGTCGGCCACGGGATCAACCCGCGACTCGAGGAGCAGCTCTTCACCGAGGCCAGGCGGTTCTTCGCCCTCCCCATCGCTGAGCGACAAGGTCTTGCGCTCGAGAACAGCGCGGCTTTTCGTGGCTACACATCTCTCGGTGATGAGCGGACCAGGGATGCGGCCGACTGGCGCGATCAGTTCGACTTCGGGCCCGAGCAAGTGGCCCCTTTGCCCGGATATGACGGCCCGGCGTGGTTGCGCCTTCGTGGACCGAACCAGTGGCCGGCATCTGTTCCCGACTTGTCGAAGGTCGCTCTTCTATGGCTCGACGACATGCTCGGCCTCGGCGTTGAGTTGATGCGGGCCCTCGCCTTGTCACTCGGACAAGCGCCCGACACGTTCGATTCAGCCTTCATCCCGAACCACGATCTGCACGCCAAGGTCATCCGGTATCCAGTTGGCAACTCCGAGTCGGACCAAGGTGTTGGGCTTCACCATGACTCAGGCCTCCTGACGTTCATCCTCCAGGGTGATGTCCCCGGCCTCGAGGTCCTCATCGGGGACGAGATGACGGTGGTCGAACCTCTGCCCGGCGCATACGTGATGAACCTGGGCGCCATGATGCAGATCGCGACCAGCGGCTACTTCCGGGCCACGCCGCACCGAGTCATCAGTCCGAGCGGCAACGAAGATCGAGTCTCGGTCGTCCTCTTCTTCAACCCGGCGTTCGAATCGACATTCGAGCCGCTCGATCTGCCGGCGGACATTGCTCGCCTGGCACGACCCGAGTCAATCGACATCAAGGGTGAACCGATCCACACCTTGTTCGGAGAGAACAACCTCAAGGTGCGCCTTCGCTCCCACCCAGACGTCGCCGCACGGCACTACGCCGATGTGCTCGCCAGAGAGGCCGGTCGAGCCAGCGACTGATTCAGCTCAGAGCTGGTTGAGTGCGGAGTTGATGCCGACGACGGCGTCTTTTGCGTCTCCGAAAAGCATCAGTGCGTTGTCGGCGGCGAAGAGCGGGTTCGGGATGCCGGCGAACCCCGGGGAGAGTGACCGCTTGATGACCACGACGGTTCTGGCCGCGTCGACATCGAGGATCGGCATGCCGGCGATCGGACTACCTTCGTCGCGAGCGATCGGATTCACCACATCGTTCGCCCCGATCACGATCGCAACGTCGGTTTGGGCGAAGGTCGGGTTGACGACATCCATCTCGATGAGCTGGGCATAGTCGATCTCCGCCTCCGCCAGCAGGACGTTCATGTGGCCCGGCATGCGACCGGCCACCGGATGCACCGCGAAGACAACCTCGACGCCCGACTTCTCGAGTGTGCGGGT
>CAZYLX010000036.1:0-11968 GCA_964648595.1 uncultured Acidimicrobiaceae bacterium | reverse complement strand
CACGCAGTGGAAGAGATCGGCTACCGCACGCCGAACAACTCACCAGTCGGATCGATGGCGGCCGGCGAAGTGGGCTATCTCATTGCCGGCATCAAGGATGTGCGAGAAGCGCGTTCTGGCGAAACCGTCACAACCGAGGTCAACGGTGCAGACGCAACACTCGCCGGTTATCGAGAGCCGCAGCAGATGGTGTTCTGTGGGCTCTACCCGGTCGACGGCGACGACTACGAAGACTTCCGCGATGCACTCGACAAGCTGAAGCTCGACGACAGCAGTTTCTCGTTCGAGCCCGAGACCTCGAGCGCGCTCGGGTTTGGCTTCCGTTGTGGGTTCCTTGGTTTGCTCCACATGGAAATCGTTCGGGAGCGACTCGAGCGCGAATTCGACCTCAACCTGATTGCCACCTCGCCCTCGGTCCACTACCGAATCACGATGAACGACGGCGAGGAACGGGCAATCGACAACCCGGCCTCGCTGCCTGCCTCTGGTGACTGGTCGTCGATCGAAGAGCCGTATCTGAAGGCGTCGATCATCACGCCGTCTGACTTCACGGGCACGCTCATGGAGCTCTGTCAGACCCGACGAGGCCAGCTCGAAAAGATGGAATACCTGTCGCCCGAGCGGCTCGAGATCGTGTACCGACTGCCTCTCGGGGAAGTCGTCATCGACTTCTTCGATCAGCTCAAGAGTCGGACGCAGGGGTACGCCAGCCTCGACTACGAGGTATCCGGCTACGAGAAGGGCGACCTCGTTCGGGTCGACATCTTGTTCAACGGTGAGCAGGTCGACGCCTTCTCGACCATCGTGCATCGCAGCAATGCCTACGACTACGGCAAGCGAATGGCAGAGAAGCTCAAGGACATCATCCCTCGGCAACAGTTCGAGGTCCCGATCCAGGCCGCGATCGGCGGCAAGATCATCGCTCGGGAGACTGTTCGGGCCTACCGCAAGGACGTCACCGCCAAGTTGTACGGCGGCGATGTCACCAGGAAGAACAAGCTGCTCAAGAAGCAGAAGGAAGGCAAGAAGAAGATGAAGAGCATCGGCCGAGTCGACATCCCGCCCGACACGTTCATCCGCGCCCTCCGCCTCGACGACTGAAACTCTTCGGCCCTTGACGGGCCTCGGGAGTTTCTTGGAGTTGCTCGCTGGCGCTCTCAACTCCTGCTGCGGCAAGTTTCTCTCAACTCCTGCTGCGGCAAGTTTCTCGCCTCCGCGCAGAACTCGCTTGAATGGTCAGGTGACTTCGATCTTTTGGTTTCGGCGTGACCTCCGGCTGACGGATCATCCCGCGTTGGCCGCGGCTGCTGCTGCCGGATCCGTGCTCCCGGTATTTGTTCTCGACGATCAGCTACGCCGACCGTCCGGCCCCAACCGAATGGCGTTCCTCCATGGCTCGCTTACTGCACTCGATGCTGACATCGGTGGCCACCTCGTTGTCCGCTCAGGCGATCCGGCGGCCGTCCTCGCTGAACTCGCACGAGACCTCGGGGCCGAAGCCATCTACGCCACAGACGACTACGGGCCGTACGGTCGGCAGCGCGACAACGCTGTTGGTGAGTCGTTGGCCGCCAAGGATCTGTCCGTGCACTATCGAGACTCGCCCTATGCGGTTCCCCCGAATTCGGTCGTCACCGGGGGTGGAACGCCGTTCAAGGTGTTCACGCCGTTCTTCCGCGCTTGGAAGGCGCATGGCTGGGCCGAACCAGCCGGCCGCGTTGCTGTCGACTGGTTCGAGGGAGTTCGGAGCGAGCCAGTTCCGGCCAGCGTTGCGACAGCTGTGCTTCCGGAGCCAGGTGAGCGTGCAGCCTGGGAGCGGGTCGATGCCTTCCTCGATGGGCCGGTGTTCCACTACGACCACACCCGGAACATGCCAGGCGTCGACGGCACGTCCCGCCTCTCTCCCTACCTCAAGTGGGGAACCGTCCATGCTCGACAGCTACTTGCTCGACTCGGACCGGACCCGGCGGAAGACGTCTTCCGGTCCGAACTCTGTTGGCGTGAGTTCTATGCCGAGGTGTTGTTCCAGCGGCCGGAGACGGCGCGATCTGCCTATGCGAAGAAGATGTCGGCGATGGAGATCGACGTAGGCGACGTTGCCGACGAGCGATTCGAGGCGTGGTGCGGGGGCCGAACTGGTTATCCGATCGTCGACGCAGGTATGCGCCAACTCGTAGGCGAAGGGTGGATGCACAATCGCGTCCGGATGATCGTCGCCAGCTTCCTGGTCAAAGACCTTCACATCGACTGGAGACGGGGCTCCCGCTTCTTCATGGAACATCTCGTCGATGGCGACCTGGCGTCGAACCAGCACGGATGGCAGTGGGTCGCCGGCACGGGCACCGACGCCTCGCCGTATTTCCGGATCTTCAACCCCGTGAGCCAGAGCCGCAAGTTCGATTCCCGGGCGGAGTACCTCCGGCGCTGGATTCCAGAAATCGCTCACCTGGGCGACAAGGTCATTCACGAGCCTTGGAGCGACCCCGCCGGCGCACCGGCCGGCTACCCGGGCCCCATTGTCGACCACGCCGCCGAACGGGCCGAATCCCTCGCCAGGTATGGCCGTCTCAAAGAATCCTGGTCAGGGTCCTAGACTCGACCTTTCGTTTCAGGACAGTCACACGCGTCGTAGGACAGAGAGGTGATCCACATGCTCGACGAGCGCAAGGCGGCAATTCTCAAAGCCGTTGTCGAGGAGTACATCGACACTGCTGTACCCGTGGGGTCGACGGCAGTGACCCGCAAGAACGAGATCGGCGTGTCTTCGGCGACGGTGCGCAATGAGCTGGCCGTGCTCGAAGCCGACGGCTATCTGGCGCAGCCTCACACCAGCGCTGGTCGGATCCCAACCGAGAAGGGATATCGCCACTTCGTCGACACCGTTGGGCAGGCCAGACTCGCACGGCCCGAACGACGTCAGGTGCTCGATTTCTTCACCGATGTGCGCGGCGAAATCGAGGGCATGATGCGCGATACCGCGGGCCTGCTGTCGAACCTGACCGATCATGCTGCCGTGGTGATCGACCACTCGAGCGAGGCCGCTCGCGTCCGCTCGTTCCAGCTGGTGAGCCTTGCGCCCCGCTTGGCGTTGGCGGTCATCGTCTTCTCGAACGGAGTGGTCGAGAAGCACACGCTCGAGTTGGACGCCGACACCTCTGAGGATGTGCTCGACGATGCCGCAGCGACCGTCTGGGAGTCGCTCGATGACCGATCACTCGCCGATGCTCGAGGGGCGGAACCGTCCGGCTCCCCTGACGTGGACCGGATCGTCGGCAGCGTTCGCTTGGCTGTTGGTGCCTCTGCCTCCGACGACCGGGTCTACGTCGATGGCACCGCACGGATGGCGGGTGGTTTCGAAGCTGTCGACTCGGTCAAACGTGTTCTCACGATCCTCGAGCAGCAACTCGTCGTTGTCGATCTCATCACTGATGTCCTCAATCGAGGTCTGAAGGTGGCGATTGGTACTGAAACCGGTGACGAACGGCTAGAAGAGTGCAGTGTGGTTGTTTCCCCTTACGAGATCGACGGCGAGCAGGCTGGTTCCATCGCGATCCTCGGCCCAACTCGCATGAACTACCCGCAAGCCATAGCCGCTGTGACCGTCGTCGGTCGGCAACTCGGCGTCCATTTGAGCGAAGGCTGATTCTCCGTGGCTGACTTCTATGAGTTACTTGGCGTCGAGCGTTCGGCGTCTGCCGACGAAATCAAGAAGGCGTACCGGAAGCGCGCCCGCGAACTGCACCCCGACGCCAATCCGGATGACCCCGAAGCCGAAGCGATGTTCAAGCAGGTTGCCGAGGCGTACGAGGTCCTGAGCGACGACGCCAAGCGGGCCAACTACGACCGATTCGGCTCCTCGAATGGCCCCGGTGGTTTCGGGGGCGGTGGTGGAGATCCGTTCGGTGGTGGCCTCGGTGATCTGTTCGACGCGTTCTTCAACAACGGCGGAGGGAACGGAGGCCGAGCTGCCCGTCCCCGCGGCGTTGATCTCGAAGTCGTCGCAACGCTCGATCTCGAAGACACGGTTCGAGGAGCAGCGAAGACCGTCACGGTGCGGACTGCAGTGGCGTGCACCGAGTGTGACGCCTCCGGTGCCGCGCCCGGCTCAGGAGTCGAAACCTGCACGCAGTGCGAGGGGGCCGGCCAGATTCGGCAGGTCCGCCAGTCGATCCTCGGTCAGATGGTCACCACCTCAGCATGCCCCCGCTGTGCCGGCGAGGGGCAAACCATCGCAGAACCGTGCAGAACATGCTCGGGTGAAGGGCGCACGGTTGAAGACCGTGACTACACCGTCGACATTCCTGCTGGTGTCGCCCACGGTTCCACCCTTCGACTGAGTGGTCGAGGTGCCGTCGGCCCTCGAGGGGCTGAAGCCGGTGATCTGTACGTCGAGATCCGAGTGAAGCCCCATCCGGTGTTTCAGCGCGATGGCGACCGGCTCTTGGCCGAGCTCCATCTCCCGGTCACGCAGGCCGCGCTCGGTTCCGATGTCGTCTTCGATGGCATCGAAGGGTCAATCGACTTGTCGATTCCTGCGGGTGCTCAAACCGGCAAGGTGTTCACGGTTCGCGACGGCGGCGTTCCTCGGCTGCGTGGTCGCGGTCGGGGCGAACTGCTTTTGACGTTGATCGTCGACACACCGGTCGACTTGTCCGATGAAGAGGACGCCTTGCTCAGACAGCTCGCGACGATTCGCGGTGACACCGTCAACGATCAGAAAGACGGAAAGCTGTTCTCCAAGATCAAGAACGCGTTCAGCTGATCGCGTTCGATCATGAGTCTCGAGGCCCGGCGCTCCAAGCCATTGATCTTCGTCGACGATCTCGATCATCCGGTGATCAGCGAGACGGATCTGCGGCACTATCAACGAGCTCGCCGTTTGACCGACGGATCGCCGATCAACATCAGTGACGGACAGGGTCGGTGGCGTCCCGCGCGTTTTGCCGCCGTGGCATTGGTCGATGGTGAGATCGTCGAGGAAGCGCCGTCGGCTGCCTCGATCACCGTTGGGTTCGTCCCAGTCAAGGGTGAGCGGCCCGAGTGGGTCGTGCAGAAGCTGACCGAGCTCGGTGTCGACATCATCGTGCCCCTGCAGTCTGATCGTTCCATCGTGCGTTGGGATCGCCCTCGCGCACAGCGGCAGGTCGAGAAATGGCGACTGATCGCGCGTGAAGCATGCATGCAGAGTCGTCGGGTTCGTCTCCCGGATGTACGTGCGGTCACCCTTCTCGCCGACTTCGACATCGGAGGAGCCGTGTTGGCCGAGCCGGACGGCCCACCACTCGATCCGATCGTCGATCGGGCCGTGTTGATCGGCCCGGAAGGTGGCTGGTCGGCCAATGAGCTTGACGGACGCCCCACCCGATCGCTTCCGGGAGGCATTCTTCGAGCGGAAACCGCTGCGGTCGCCGCTGCGGCACTCCTCGCTTCCCGATGCTGAGGGCGCTTCAGATCAGCCCTTGCATGGCGAAACGAGCTCAGGGACCGAATTGCTCACCAAGGGATCACGTTGGGTGGTTGAAGCTGCACAGCGTGACGTCTACGGTGTCGTCTTCAACAGGGGAGTGCAATGGGCGCTGGTGACGAACACATCGATCTTGACGCCGCTGACTCGGCGTATGGACGCCGCGTCGGCGAGCGACTGCGGGCTATCCGGCGTCAAAAACGTCTGAGTCTGCAGGACGTCGAATCGCAATCCGACCAAGAGTTCAAGGCGTCGGTGCTTGGGGCGTACGAGCGCGGCGAACGGGCAATCTCGGTGCCGCGGCTCGAGCGGCTCGCGCTCTTCTACAGCGTGCCGATCGATCAGTTGCTTCCTCGCACGACCAACGTCGGCGTTGTGCCGGGCGTGGTGGACCTGACCGAGACCGGTCGCGCCGGTGTCACGCTCGATCTCACCCAGGTCGATGGCGTCGCCGGTCCAGAAGGCGAAATGTTGGGCCGCTATCTCGCGATGATCCAGGTCCAGCGTCAGGACTTCAACGGGCGGGTGCTGACCGTGCGGCGCGATGATCTTCGGGCCGTGGCCTGCATCTTGGGCGTCGACTTCGACGATGCCGTCGATCGCCTTGCCGACCTGGGGTTGATCAAGGAAGCGTCGATCGGCTGATTATCGGCCTGAGCCGAACACGTCATTGCCGCGAGGCGTCGATCACAACGGCGCCCGCTGGCCCCCGGGCCACGGCCACATCACATCTGCCATCGACGCCATCAATTCGTTCGGATCGTACATCGGTGGCGCCAGGCACGACGGCGACCGGCGAGGGTCGGGCTCCGTCGCCGATGGAGCTGAACGCCCACACGGTTGCCGTTTCCCGGTCGAGGACAAGCACCGGGGTGTCTGGATCACACGGGGTGTCGAGCAGAACGACGTCGTCGCCGTCTGAGCCGACTGCATAGGTCGCTCCGTCAACGGTGATGTGCAGACCCGCCGCCTCGCTGGGTGATTCGTTGGAGATGAACACCAGTCCCGCGAACGAGGCAACGACGGCGGCGGTGACGGCAAGGATGCCTCGAGCATGAATGATCGAACGCCAAGGGAGGTCGCGCCCCGTCGGGCCTGCCGCTCGTTCATCACCAGCGCTCGGCAGGCGTTGGAGGGCGTGCAGTGTCCTGGTGGCGGAGCGCGATGAATCCTCGGCCCGCTCGAGGCGATCGGCAATGTGGTCCCACTTGTCTCGCCACTCGACTCGAGTCCCCGATGTATCCCATTGCCGACTGAGCTCGCGCATGCACCGGGCGAGGCCGTCGAGGTCCAGCGAGGCGTCGCTTGCGTTCCCGTCCGGGCTGCACAGCCACGCGCGGTCGGCACCCAAGATGATGTGGTCGACCGTGAGCTTGCCATGGACAAGACCGTCGCGGTGAAGCTCGGTGAGTGTGCTGGTGACGGACGTGAGGATCTCGAGCCCAGCTTCAGGCTCGAGCCCAGCGGTTCGGAGCGTTCGGGACCCAGCGTGCTCGGTCACGATGGTGAACGGCTCATCGCTGATTGATACCAACCGCACGATTCCGGGTCGTTCAGCCCTCTCGAGCCACGCCGCCTCCGCCTCGCGGTCACCGCGATCGTTTGTGAGCTTGACCTTCGATACACGGATGTGGTCGGCGTTGTCGCCGGTTGGGGCGAGGGTGACGCGGGTGGCCATTGTTGTGCCTCGGGAAAATCGGGGATCGAGGACGCCAACGTGGCGGTCACCGAGCGTCGAACATGCAACAACCGCAGTCAAACGCTAACAAGAGTCAGTGGAGGGTGTCAACAGCGGGCGTGTGATAATGATGAACGATTTCTGGACATGCCCCGTCCGAGCGCGGCGCTAGCCTGCCGTGAGGATGGCAGACCAGTTGAGAATCCAGGTGTCGAGCAACGAGCTCATGGTGGGGTTGCTCGGAGAGCGGGACGAGTACCTGCGCGTCATCGAGAGCGCGTATGACGTAGATGTCGTTGCTCGAGGCAACGAAATCGCCTTGGGCGGGCCGCAGGCCAGCGAGGCCGAAGTCGTGATCAACGAGCTCGTCCTCCTGCTGCAGAGCGGTCAGCAGATCGACACAACGGTCGTTCGCAGGGCGATCGAGATGGTCGGAAGCAACGTTCGCCCTTCCGAGGTACTCACCGATCGCGTGATCACCACTGCGAGGGGCAAGCCGGTCCGTCCGAAGACGGCTGGACAGAAGGAGTATCTCGACGCGATCGAGAACAACATGGTCACGTTTGGCATCGGGCCGGCCGGAACCGGCAAGAGCTGGTTGGCCGTGGCCTGCGCCGTTCGAGCACTGCAGAACAAAGAGGTCGAACGCATCATCCTCACCCGTCCCGCTGTCGAGGCAGGGGAGCGTTTGGGATTCCTTCCGGGCGATCTGATGTCAAAGGTCGACCCGTACCTGCGGCCCTTGTACGACGCGTTGCACGACATGGTCGGCGCCGACGGAATGGCCAAGCTCTTCGAACGCAACGCCGTCGAGGTGGCGCCGCTTGCTTTCATGCGGGGACGAACGCTGAACGACAGCTTCATCATCCTCGACGAGGCACAGAACACCACGCCCGAGCAGATGAAGATGTTCCTCACCAGACTCGGGTTCAACAGTCGCGTCGTCGTGACAGGTGACGAAACCCAGGTCGACGTTGCCGGAGGCCGCAGCGGTCTCGGCGGCACCGAGGCAATCCTGACCGGCATCGACAGTGTCCAGTTCGTTCGGCTTCGGTCGAAGGACGTCGTGCGCCATCGCATCGTGCAAGACATCGTCGACGCTTACGAGCGCCACACCAGCAGTTGATTCCATGACGTCCAATGAAGATGCAGACAGCGTGATACCGGCCCCCTTGTTCGACATGTTGGACCTCGACTCAGTCTCGGATGAGGCGGAGCCCGACAGCTCGGTCGAGATCGGTATTCACATCGTCACCGGGACCGATGCCCAGGCAGGTGAAATCGACTTGGATGCGTTGTGCCACCTAGCGGCTGCCGTCCTGAGCGGCGAGTCTGCGCCAGCAGGCCAGCTCGACATCCACCTGGTCGACATCGACACGATCCGAGAGCTCAATCTGACCCACATGCACGTCGACGAGCCCACCGATGTGCTGGCGTTTCCGCTCGATATGGAAGATCACGTGGTCAGCTCTGCCGGCGAGCAAGCCCCCCTGCTCGGCGACGTCGTCATCTGTCCTGAAGTTGCCTTTGCCCAGGCGCCGGGCCACACCGGATCGTTCGCATCTGAGATGGCGTTGCTGACGGTGCACGGCACGCTTCACATCCTGGGTCACGATCACGGCGAAACCGAACAACGACTGCAGATGCAGGAACGCGAGCGTCGCCACCTGGCCGCTATCGATGTCGCACATCCGGTGCCTGCCCCGTGAGTCAGGGCACAGTCTTCGCGCTGGTCTTTGCCATTGGGCTGCTGCCGGTCGTGTTCGTCCTGGTGCTGGCCGAGGCCGCGATCAGCACAACGAGCTCCATTCGAATCGCCACCCTCCACGAAGAGCAGCCAAAGCGAGTGGACCGGCTGATCCGGCTGCTCGAAACCCCCGAGTCGCTGCTGAATCCGCTTCGCCTCATCATCCTCGCCGGTCAGCTGGTGCAAATCGTTCTGGTGTACATCGTGGCCTCCGACCTCCTGAATCCGGGCTATTCGGCGCTCGTTGTGTTCCTCGGTGTCCTCGTCGCCTACCTCGTCGAGGTCAGTGGTCGAACCCTGGGTTTGCTCCACGCGGACCGCCTTGCTGTTGCACTGAGCGGCCCCACTTCGCTGATCGTCACACCGTTTCGCCTGCTCGCTCGGACGCTGATCGGCGCCGGAAACATCGCGATTCCGGGGAAGGGCCTGAGTACGGGCCCGTTCTCGCTACCTGCGGAGTTCATCGCCTTTGCCGATGCCGCCGTCGAGGATGACGTTCTGGAACCGGTCGAACGCGACCTCATCGAGTCGGTCATCACCTTCGGAGACACGGTCGTGCGAGAGGTGATGGTGCCACGCACCGATATGACCACGGTCGATCGCGATCAGACGGTTGCCCAGACGCTCGAGTTGTCCTCGGAGGTCGGCTACTCGCGGTTGCCGGTCGAGGGCGAGAACGTCGACGATCTGATCGGCCTCGTCTACGTCAAGGATCTCATTCGGGCAGAACTCGACGATGGAGATGAGCGTCGAGTTGATTCGCTGGTGCGGCAAGCCCGATTCGTTCCCGAGACCAAACAGGTAGCGCATCTCCTCCGGGAAATGCAGGAAGAGAGCTTCCACATGGCCATCGTGGTCGACGAGTACGGCGGTGTTGCCGGGTTGGTCACGCTGGAGGATCTGATCGAAGAGCTGGTCGGTGAGATCGTCGACGAATACGACGTCGAGGAGCCATTGGTCGAGCGGCAACGGGACGGGACGTTGCGCGTCGACGGTCGGATACTCATCTCCGAGTTGAACGACATCGCCGGGCTGTCGCTCCCGGAAGGCGATTTCGACACCGTCGCCGGGTTGGTCTTCGATCGGTTCGGGCGGGTGCCGACCGAGGGTGAGCACACCGATGCCGACGGCTACGTACTGAAGGTCGAACGGGTCCAAGCCCGCCGAATCACTCGAGTACATGTCACCGCACCGCCCGCTGTTCAACTCAGTGAGGACGACCAATGACCGAATTCCGTTCCGGCTTCGTGACCCTCTTCGGTCGTCCGAACACCGGCAAGTCGACACTGCTCAATCAGATGCTCGGCCGCAAGGTGACCATCACGTCAGACAAGGCGCAGACCACCCGTCACCAGATTCGCGGAGTCCACACCACGGACAACCACCAGATTGTCTTTGTCGACACACCCGGTGTCGGCAAACCCCGCACCGCACTCGGTGAGAAGCTGAACGCGACCGCCGCCGACGCCCGCAGCGGTGTCGACGTCGTATGTTTTGTCATTGACGGGCGATCTGGATACGGGCGGGGCGACGCGTTCTTGGCCGAACGCCTGCATCCACCGAGCACTGTTGTTGTGTTGAACAAGATCGACGGCATGCGACGCGAGGCAATCGGAGCTCAGCTCACGAAACTTGCTGCTCTGGATGCGTCTGCTTACTTCCCGGTTTCTGCGCAAACCGGCGATGGTGTTGATGCCTTGCTGCAGCACCTCGGCGAACGCATGCCGGAAGGACCGCACTGGTACCCGGAAGATCAATTCACCGACATGGGCGAGACCATGTGGGTGGCCGAACTGGTCAGGGAACAACTGCTCCGTACCCTGCGTGATGAGGTTCCCCATTCGGTGGCGACGCGGGTGACTGAGTGGCAGTGGCCTCGGGTACGAGTCGAGATTCTTGTCGAACGCGAGAGCCAGAAAGGCATCGTCATCGGCCACAAGGGTGAGGTTCTCAAGACGGTCGGCACCCTGGTTCGAAAGCAGCTTCCAGCGGGGGTCTTCTTGGATTTGTACGTGACGGTCGACAAGAACTGGCAGCAGGACGTCGCGTCCGTCGAGCGGCTCGGTTACTGAGCGGCGCCCACCTGGGTCGCGAGTGTCCTACCAATTCTCTGAACGGGTACTGATTTCGACTCCCGGGCCGCCGTGACTCCACCGTGCGATGAGCGCCCCGGCCAGGACGGCCATCCAGATCGTCGACTCGGGTCCGTGGATGACACCCCAGGCCACCCGTACGCGAGTCATCGACAGCGCCCACTCCGAGGCAGCGACCGTGATGAAGACAATTGGCAGGGTGGATCGCACGTCTCGAACGATGCCGATGCCGATGAACCAGGTCCCGAGGGCAATGAGAAAGATGATCGGCGAGTAGACGGCAAGCAATGCTGCCGCGCCACTGATTCCCATGCTGCCGTTCCGGAAGCGCGAAGTGACCGGTGCGATGGCCCCGAGGATCGCCCCAAGGCCGGCCCACAAGGCGATGGACTCCCACACCGTCAGCGTCTTCGGCGAGAGGAAGCCAACCGCAGATGAGCTGCGGAACACCGTGCCGCCAGGAGCCAGCCATTCGATGAATGCGTAGGCAACTCTCGCTGCAACCAGTGTCACGATCACCTCGGACGCGATCACGAGTGGCTGGGGACGGCCGTCGCTCGCGGCCTCAGCTCGGTTGGAGGCCCACGTTCTCACCATCGAGCCGGCGACATAGGAGGCACCGATGAGCACACCGGCGTAGAACGTGATCCACGTGACTGATCGCATCAGGGCTGGTCGAGATCGGCCGTTGGCTCGCCAGGCTGGTCGGCGGGCGTTGGGTTGTCGAGCGATCGCAGGAACTCGACGACTTCGTCGCGATGGCGGGTGCGGCGGAACGGTGGCAGAGCGTTGATGACTTCCCACCGATAGGACTTCTTCGTTGCCAGGCGAGGATCGAGTACGGCAACAACACCGCGATCGTCGGTGCGTCGCACGAGCCGTCCTGCGGCCTGCGCCAGCAAGATCTGGACACGAGGCAGATCGACGGTGCGGAACGCCGCAGCTCGGGCCCGGTCTCGGCGGGCCTGGGTGACCGGTTCGTCGGG
>CAZYLX010000035.1:0-12455 GCA_964648595.1 uncultured Acidimicrobiaceae bacterium | reverse complement strand
GTTCGAAGGCCTCACCACTGGCACTGCTCTGGCGATGATGGTGCGCAATGCCGATCAGAACCCTGGCGCCTACGACCATCTCAAAGACGTCTACCGGCCGTCCCACGCCGATTGGACCTATCGAGCGAAATACGGCGTGCGAGACCATCGTGGTGGTGGCCGGGCGTCTGCTCGCGAGACCATCGGCCGCGTGGCCGCGGCCGCCGTTGCCCGCACCATGCTCGCCGCGGCACTCGATATCGAAGTGTTGGCGTGGGTCAGTCAGGTCCACGAGATCGACGCCGCCGTCGACCCAGGAAGTGTCACGCTGGAACAGGTCGAGGCCGATCCCACTCGGTGCCCCGTTCCCGATGCCGCAGCGGCCATGACCGAGGCCATCGAACAAGCGAGGCGTGACGGGGATTCACTCGGCGGTGTTGTCACGTTCACTGCTCGCAACATTCCTGCCGGCCTCGGCGAGCCCGTCTTCGACAAACTCGATGCCGAACTGGCAAAGGCAATGATGTCGCTTCCCGCAACCAAGGGATTCGAGATCGGTAGCGGGTTCGCCGGAACCCGCATGACCGGTCTCGCTCATAACGATCCGTTCGTGCCCGGTCCCGACGGAGCCCCTCTGCAGACGAGCAATCGGTCCGGTGGCATCCAGGGTGGCATCTCGAGCGGTTCGGACATCGTTGGACGAGTCGCGTTCAAGCCGACGGCGACCATCGCGTCCGAGCAGCAGACCACCACGATCCAAGGCGACCCGGTCACCCTTGCCGCCAGAGGCCGTCACGATCCCTGCGTGCTCCCCCGAGCGGTCCCGATGGTCGAGGCCATGGCGTTGCTGGTCTTGGCGGATCACTGGCTGCGACAGCAGGCGACCAACGCGCTCCGCCGCTGACGAGGACCGTTCGTTCACTCAGTCAGTCGTTCAGTCCGCTGATCGATGGGTCCGGCCAGCCCAGAGCGAGCGAAACCCCGATCGCGCTCGCCTTGGTCGCCCGACCCAGCGATTCCAACTCTGTTCCATGCCGGGCCTTCGGCGCACTGACACAGAGGGCGCCAACGATCCGACCGTGCTCGTTGCGGATCGGAGCGGCAGCCCCGACGAGATCGGCCTCGAGTTCCTCATCCTCGGTTGCGTAGCCCAGATCACGCGCGTGCTCGATCTGGCCCCAGAAATCGCGGACGCTCGAGATCAGGTCGCTCGGGGCCTCGGAACGGAAACGGGTGGTCGCGAATCGATGAAACACAAAATCGCGAGTGGCGTCGCCCAGCAACACTCGACCGACGGCGCACTGTTGTGCAGGAACGGTCTGACCAACCCACCCTGCTGCACGAAACGTGTGGTCCGGTGGGGCGGCGGATTCGAGCGTCAAGACACCAACGCCGGCGAGCGTGCAGAGGTGAGCCGTCTCGCCAACCTCGTTCGCAAGGTCCGCCAAGAACGGCGCGGCAACCGTGATCAAGGTTCGATCGATGCCACGCGTTGCGAGCACGAACAACCCATAGCCGAGTCGGTAACGAAGGCTGACGGAATCGCGCTCGACGAATCCGACCTTCTCCAGTGCGTGTAGTGCTCGTGATACTTGGCTTTTGTCTCGTCCCGTTTGAGCGGAGAGCTGCATCACGCCGAGACCTTCACCGGTCTCACGTTCGACGTCAGACAAGGCGCGCAGCAGCGCCATGTCACGGGCCAAACCGGCAGGAACCCCCCCTGGCGACGCTCGACTCGCTGACTCCGTCACGATCCTTGATGACAGCCTTTCCCATCTCGCCGGCCCACGATTCAGCGGAACACTACGCAGTTTCTGGGCCGCTGTCTTGCGCTCCGTCGTTGGGAGGGTCTTCGTCCGGATCACTGGGCCGTCCGTCACCCAATCCGGTGTCGCCCCGTTCTCTCAGAAACGCTTCGAGTTCGGCCGCAAGATCATCGCCCGATGGCAACAACTCGGGGTTCGAGTCGACCTGCCTCTCGAGTCGCTCCACGTACGACTGGCTCTCGGGATCCGAGGAGACGGCGGCATCAACACGACGCACCCAGTCATTGGCTTCCGAGTCGAGGGCTTCGTAGCCCGTTGGCACAGCGGTTGCTTGCTGGAGACGACGGAGCAGTGCCTGGGCTGCTTTCGGATTGGGCGCCGCCGGCACGTAGTGCGGGACATCGACCCGCAACGACACGACCGACAAGCCGACGGCATCGAGGCGTTCATTGATGACACCAACGACACCAGTCGGTCCTTGGTACGACGGTCGATCGAGTCCGAGTCGTTCGGCCAGATCACGATCAGCGGCCGAGCCGGTCACTCCGAACGATCGACTGTGGGGAACCATCGCCACCATCGCTCCGACGGTGATGGAAAGCTCGGCTCCGCTTCGACGGGCCACCTCGACGATGTGATCGGCAAAGCTCCGCCATCGCAGGTGCGGCTCGACGCCGCTCATGACAACGAGATCTCTCGGCCCGTCAGTTCGACAGGCCCACACACTGGTCGATGGCCATTCGATCGAACGCACACCATCATCGATCCGAACAAGCGGGCGCTGTTCAGTGAAATCGAAGAAGTCTTCAGCGTCGATCTCGGCGATCTTCGTAGTCTCGGACCGAGCCCGGATTTGCGCCAGAGCCCCTGTTGCTGCACCCCCGGCGTCGAAGAGGCCCTCGAAGGACATGAGCAGGAACGGCCGCCGCAGCGGCGGAACGGTCAACCATCGGAGATCGGACATCGAGAGAAGGATCGCACGGCTCACCGCGAATCACGAAGCGGGCCGTACGGGACCGTGACCACTGGACGCTTTTGCTGTTGTCGAATCGCTGACTCACTTCGAATGCAGCAGTTGGTGTCGCTAGGGTCGCCCCTCATGACGCATCCGTCCCAGGCCAGCGCAGCAGTCGACGCCCTCTGGGGCGACGCCGCTCGGCACCTCACCGATCGAGTCACCGTGCTCGTCGGCGACAACAACGGCGCGTACCCCTCGGGGAACTCGTTGGTCATCCGCGGAGACGGCGAATCCGTGATCATCGATCCTTCGGTGTCGGTCATCGACCGCGGTGGAGCCGGCATCCCCGTCGATGCCGTACTCAACAGCCACAGCCACGAGGACCACATGCCGGGGAACGGCTTCTTCACCGACGCTCGAGTCCACATTCACCACGAGGACCTACCCGGTGCGCGAAGCATCGAAGGCCTGATGGACGTCTACGGGTTGTCCGGCCAAGCACGGGCCGATTTCACCGCTCAGGTCATCGATGAGTTCCACTACACCCCACGCCCCGACGCCAACGGGTTCTCCGACGGCCACGTCTTCGACCTCGGTGGCGTGTCGGTCGAGGCGGTGCATCTTCCCGGCCATACGCGCGGCCACAGTGGCTTCCGGATCGACGGTGGAGTCTTCTTCTTGTCCGACATCGACCTCACCGGATTCGGGCCATACTACGGCGACGTCTGGAGCGATCTCGAGGACTTCGAAGCGAGCCTCATCCAGGTTCGTGAGGAGGAGGCAGACATCTACGTCACGTTCCACCACAAGGGCATCATCAACAGCCGCTCGACCTTCCTCACGATGATCGACGACTTCATCGCCGTCATCGACCGCCGCCATCGGGCCATGCTCGACTTCCTCACCGAACCACGATCCATCGACGAGATGGCCGACCATCGGTTCATCTACCGGCCCCACGTGCAGCATGTCTTCGCCGACAACGTCGAACGGCGGAGCGCTCGCCTTCATCTGGACAGAATGCAACGTCGGGGCGAAGCCACCGAGGTCGAATCCGGCCGATTCCAGGTGGTGTGATGCAACGTTTCGAACGAATACACGTTCACCTTCCGGTCCTCGCCGACTTCGCCAATGATCCCATCGAGCAATTGCTCGGCGATCGGGAGTTCGTTGTGCTCGAGGACGACGATGCATTCATGGCCGCCCTTCCCGAGATGGAGGTCGTGATGGGGTTCCGGATGCCCCGGGGCCACTGGGCTGCGGCGACCCGGCTGAAGTTCGTGCAGGTTCCAGGGGCCGGCGTCGACTCGATCGTCGACCAGCCAGACCTGCCACCGGGCGCCGTCATCTGCAATGCCAGCGGAGCCCACGACCCGGAGATGAGCGAGTTCATCATGGCGATGATCCACGCAACGACCTACCGGGTCCCCCAACTCGTTGATCAACAGCGAGCTCACCGGTGGAGAACCGTCACCCCGACCCATGCCCTCGCCGGAGGGCGGCTTTGCATCCTTGGTCTCGGAACGATCGGCCAGAGTGTTGCCGAGCGGGCCGCAGGCATCGGGATGGAAGTGGTCGGCGTGCGCAACAGTGGCCGGCCGGTTGCGGGTGTGGCCCACGTGGCAACACCCACCGATCGGTTGGACGTGATCTCAGGGGCGACGGCACTGGTGGTCCTGACTCCTCTGACCGACGACACCAGAGGGATGGTCGGCTCAGCCGAATTGGAGGCGCTGGCACCCGGTGCCGTCGTGATCGACGTGTCACGTGGGGGCGTGATGGACACCACCGCCCTCCTCAGCGTCTTGGACTCCGGCCATGTTGCCGGCGCTGCGATCGATGTTTTCGACGCCGAACCGCTTCCCAAGGACAGCCCTCTGTGGGACGTCCCGAATCTCCTTGTCACTCCGCACACCGCCGGCTCGTCCGACGACTACGCCCGTCGGATTTCTCGCGTGTTCGCAACCAACCTTCTTGCCTTCGAACGGGGTGAAGTGCCACCAGGTCTGGTCGACCGCTCGCTTGGCTACTGACGTTCGAGTAGTTCACTGAGCTCAAGGCACAAGGCCAGTGCACGGGCCACTTCGATCTCCGCCTTCGCCCGAGGGGGACGGCCGTCCATGGCGCCGGCAACGAGATCGACAACAAAGGTGCGGTCGAGCTCACCGACCGCGCAGTCGAGCGAGTCGGTGGCAACCGATCCGATTTGGGACTGAAGCACCGAGGCCCCGATCAGTGACTCACCAACACAATCAACGACCGCATCGGCCAACGGCAAGATGCCGCTGCCTTCGTCGTCGAGCGCACCGAGCGTTTCCACGGTCAGCTGATCAACGGTGCAGGTTCGGTCCTCTTCACTGAGATCGATCATGGCCCGAGCCGCGTACCCATCGACCAACGCAGCGGCAGACGCACGCTGTTCTGCGTCGAGCTCACTGCCGGAGCTGCAGGCCGCGAGAAGCATCGCTCCGCCTGCGAGGTAGGAGAGCACATCGAATCGACGCATGGAGCGAAGCTATCTCAGTCCTTCGATGCTCTCCGCAGCAGGGGATCCGTCGACGGTTGGACAATTTGAGATGCGACAACGCCGTCTCGGCCGGCGGCAAACCACTCCTCGAGCCGAACGGGGTCCATTGGCCGTCCAAGGTAGAAGCCCTGTCCCACATCACAACCCATCCGCCTCAGAAGGACCGCTTGCTCGTGGGTTTCAATACCCTCGGCCACAACGATGGCCTGCATGGAGTGGGCGAGCTCCATCACACTGGCGAGGAGCTGATAGGCATCGGGATTGGTTCCCAGCGGGTCGACGTAGGACTTGTCGATCTTGAGGATGTCGAAGGGAACATCCCGGAGGTGGTTGAGCCCGGCCGTACCCGAGCCGAAATCATCGACAGCGATACGAATGCCCATCGAGCGGAGATCTTCGATGCCCCGTCGCACCATCGGCACCTCGCTGATGACCAGCGACTCGGTCAACTCGAGCGTGAGGGCAGAAGGATCGACACCACTGTCGACGATGATCGAGCGCAGCCGCTTGAACTCAGCTTCGTTGACCAGCTGTCGGACCGAGACATTGACGCCGACGCCGAGGCCCGTCGCATCGGGAAGCTCGTCGTGCCATTTCTTCAACTGCCGGCAGCTCTGTTCCAGCACCCAGCGACCGAGCTCGACGATGGCCCCAGAACGTTCAGCGACAGGAATGAAGCTGCCAGGAGACACCGAGCCGCGCTCGGGATGATGCCATCGCAGAAGGGCTTCGACCGACCGGACACGTTGCGTCGACAGGGCGAGGAGGGGTTGATAGACGACCGAGAACTCACCAGCCCGTAGTCCCGGAAGGAGATCGGACTCGAGCTCGAAGCGCTCGTTTGCGACGTCGCGCATCCAGGCCTCGAAGAGCACGATGCTTCCGCCATCCACCTTTGCCTGGCGAACCGCGATCGCCGCCTGCTCGAGCAGGCCTGCGGCTGCGTCGCGGCGGCTACTGGTGATCGTCATGCCAATCGACAGAGAAACGAGCCACTTTCGATGACCCGTCTCGAACGGATCGTCGAACAGCCGCCGCAACCGCTCAGCCAAGGAGCGGAGATCATCCTCGTCTGCCACCGTGGTCAGGATTGCGAACGAGTCGGCGCCGAATCGAGCCAGGAGATCCGTGCCTCGCAGGCCCGATCGGATACGTCCGCCGATCGCGACGAGTAGTTCGTCGCCGGCGCTGAAGCCGAGACTCTCGTTGACGATCTTGAAGTCGCGTACATCGAGATGGATCACGGCGAGCCAGCGACCCACCTGCAGCGCCTGGAGACCCTGGTTGACTTCGAACTGGAACGCCGGTCTGTTGTAGAGCCCCGTCAGCGAGTCGTGAATGGTTGCTTCGCGCATGCTTCGCTCGATCTCGTGGCGAGCGTGCACGTCCCGGGCGGTGATCACAAGACCCTCATCACCAGTGTGTATTCCGTCGACGAATGAGACCTCGAACCACCGAGGCTCACCGACCCCATCGATCAGCTGGAGCTCGATCGACCGACCGTCGACATTGTCCGATGAGCTTTCTTCGAGTTGGTCCACCGCGCTGCGGCTGTCGGGCGCCACCAGGTCAGTCACGTTCGTACCAACAAGGTCGCCGGGCTTGAAGTTGAGGATTCGCTCGACGTTCGGACTGACGTACGTGATCGTCAGGTCGGTGTCGACAACGCCGAAGATGTCCCGCGAGGTCTCGACCAAACCTCGATAGCGCCGTTCTGACGTGCCGAGCTGCAGCTCTGCCATCTTGCGATCGTGTATGTCGGCGAGGCTGACGATCAGACCATCGAGCTCATCGGATTCGTCGAGGGCGCGGACCGTCACGGCGAACCACCGGATCTGGCCGTTCTTGTGGTGGAACCGGAGATCGATCGGCTCCTTTGATGCCACGACCGATTCCATTTCGGCGAGGAGATGAGCACCGTCTTCGACGACGACGAACTGCAGTGGATGGGCGCCGAGGCTCTCTTGCTCTGTGTAGCCCAGGAGACGATGGACGGTCGGACTCACCAGCCGCGCCTCGAGGGTCTGGCTGTCCACCAGCATCACGATGTCATTGCTGTCCTGCACCAAGGAGCGGAAACGACGGTTGGCCCGCTCCCCCAGCTCCCGAATCCTTCCCGCAGCTGCCGAAACGGCGTTCCCCACCGCCGACGCCAGCATCTCGAGGTGGAAGATCTCCGTTGTCGACAGGACCGGTGAGGTTTCGATGACGAGCACGTTCCCGACATCACCGGCATCGATCGGAATGACGACGCGAGACGCGTAGCCCGATCTCGGGGACTCGACGAGCCATTCGCGACGTTGGGTCGTGCCGGAGTGCAAAGCCCGCCAAACATCGCCGTCGATCTCGTTCAGCTCAGCTCCAGAAGGATCAGACCCATCGAACAGCTCGCGGTCGAGGTCCTCGGCATCTCGGACATCGACAAAGACCAGCGCCTTCTTGGCTGCGATCAGGTCGACCGCCGCAACACCGTTGGCTCGAATGGTTTCCGCATCATCAACACCAGCAACCGATGACGAGAAATCAGCGACCACTCGCTGCAGCATGAGCCACTCGTCCCGCTCGCGCACGATCAACACCGACCGGGCCGCCGTGAACAGGCCCAACGCGAGGAGCAGGCCTGCTTCGAAGGCTCGAAGGTCGACCATCAGGGAAACGGTGACAACGGCAACGACGGAACTGCCGATCAGCGCCGCGAAGAGGCCCGAGGTTCGGGTCAACGTCGGCGGGCGAGGTTGCTCCAGGCCTTCGGAGGTCGGGTGGATGAAGGCCGCGGCGAAGAAGACGAGGGCGAGGGAGGCAGCGACGATGGCAAACCTTCGGATCGTTGGACCGCCAACGGCCGCCTCGAGGAAGAACAACTCGGACACCGCAGCAGCAGTGATGGCAGCGGCGAGGAGCCCGAACGATGCAGATCGGTCGCCAGCGCCGAGGCCAATGCGCAGCAACATGAAGAGCAGGCCGAGCGTGAGCGGCAGATACATGAACGCGACCGCTTGCTCGTAGCCGGTGAACGCATCAAGTACATCCTCGACCGTCGCGAACGCGATGGCGAGCGCAAACCACAAAGTGATCGAGAGGGCATCGATCGCGACACCGATCTGGGGTTCGACCGTGCGCACCCGCGCGAGACGTCCCAATCCGGCGAGGCAGAAGAGATAGCCAACCAACGCGACGGCATCACCGGAGGTGAAGAGCGTCTCCCCCAGCGTCGCTCGATGAATCTCGGTGACCACGGGAGCGACGCCCAGTGCGACGCATCCAGCAGACAGAAGGCGAAGGCTGGCGCTGGAACCGACGCCGCGCCGGATCACCAGGGCGACGGCGCCGACGACCAGGAGGGCACATACTGCCTCGCCGACGACAGAGGAAAGGGCCAAGGATCCGACAGCAAGGACCACCGCGCCAAGGACGACGCGCCAGAACCGCGAGCCGTCGTCGGAAGTCATCCTCCTAGGCTCGGCTGCCGTCACCCCATGGTGAGTAGCGAGAATTGACTACTGCCAAGAAGCACCGAGCACCGCGATCCAGCCAGATCAGCGAGGGAGTGATGCGTTTCCAGCGCTTCGCTTGCGTCCTCGACTGACGCGATAGATCGTGCCCGTGATCTGCCGTGCCAGGGGCCGCAAGACAGGGAATCGAGCAATGGGGTTTGGCCAGCGAAGGAGCACCCCGTTGTTCAGGCTCTCATAGTCCTTGAAGTACTCGGGGATCACGCCTCGTATCTCAACACCGGGGATCTTCGAATAGAGCTGCACCTCGGGGTCGAGGTAGCGGCCGCTCTTGGTCTTGGTGAAGAGGTACTCGTCTGGCGACATCTTGTCCGCGTGTTTGTGGTATCGGGGCATGCGGCCACCCCAGATGATCGACTCAACGCCCAGCGACATGCCGAATTCCATGGCGGACATGAACAACAGCGGGGCCGTGAGGCGCGGAGCTCCCTTTTCGACCGAGAGATCAACCCCAAACAGGATGTTTCCATCGGCAACATGGGTCGAGCACCATCCGTTGTCGGTGATGTCCTCCCACGATGGCTTCAGCAACTCGTCGTAGTCGGCGATGCGTATGAACGTGGCGCACCCGACGACCTGGCCTTCGTGCTCGGCCACGAGCAGTCCGTTCGGGAAGGTCCGAAATCGTTCGGCGAGTTTGGACTCGGCCGCCGCCATCGTTTCGTCCCAGGCTGTTTCCTGGATCATGAGATAGTCGGTGATGTCGTTCGGGCGAAAGGCGCGGATGAGGACCATGACGTGATCGTTCTCCTCGATGCGGGTGGCGGGTGGGTCAGCTGCCGGGGCTCTCTCCGCAGCTTGTAGATCCTACAACAAGCATGTCGTAACGTATACTCCGAGCAGTAGGTCGTCCGACCCAGTTGTCTGGCGCCGGCGAACCGTCGACTTGGTTCCTAGACTGTCGACCGTGAGCGACTTCGAGCCCACCACAGATTTCCCCGACAACGTTGACGGCGACGACGCAGCCCTCGTGACCGAGGCCGGCCGACGCGATGCCGCGGTCCAACAGAAGAGGCGAACCGGTCTGCGCGTGCTGACCGTTCTCGCCATCGCTGCGCTCCTGGCCACCGGTTACCCCCTGGTGCGCACTCTTATCGCCGTCGCCAGCGGCTATCTGATCCTGGCGATTGGCATCAAAGTCCTCGGCGCCTTCGCTCGCCCGATCCCCGATGCACCACCCCCTGGCGAACTGCGTCGCGTCAAGCTGACCTATCGATGTTCGAGTTGTGGCACCGAGCTACGGCTCACGCTGGCGAACGACACCGTCCCGACCCCGCCGCGCCATTGTGCGGACGACATGGAACTCATCACCAACCTCGAAGACATCCTCTGAACGCCTGGATCTGGCGTCTCGATTGACCCTCGAACGTCAATGATCGTTCATGAACGGTCATGCACAGGCGTCCGGCTTCCACATCGTGAAAACCGCATGGTTTCGGGAGAAAACCCCGTTTCAATACGAAGAGGTTTTCCACAGGGCTGGGGAAAAGGTACGAATGACACCGGATCGTCATCTGAGCGTCACTCTTCGCGATGAAGGGGACTCACGGCGGTGAACACCGACGTGTTCAGCGGTATTGCGTGGCCGTGATGATCCCGCCGAGCACCATGCCGAGCCCACCCAACAGATACCAATTCGACGGCATACCGAACACTTCGATGGTGTAGTTCGCGAGGATCACGACCGTGCCAAGGCCGAGCAGGGCGAACATCACGATCGGCACCCAGGCGGATGACGGAGGATCGATCTGAATGGGCTCGCGATTCCCACGAGACTCGACCGGGGTCGTGCCCTTCTCGGTGACTCGGCTCTTGCTCTTGTCGTGACGTGCCATGACCCCAACACGATATACCCTCCTGCCATGGCTCGGCAGATCCTCGTGATCGACAACTACGACTCGTTCGTCTACATCCTCGTGCAGTACCTCGGAGAGCTCGGGGCCGAACCAATCGTCATACGAAACGATGCAGCAACGGTCGCCGAGCTCGATGCGATGGCCCCCGACGGTGTCTTGATCTCACCCGGGCCCGGCACTCCGAGCGATGCTGGCATCTCGATGGATGTCATCGAGCACTTCGCCGGCCGCGTGCCCGTCTTCGGCGTGTGCCTCGGCCATCAATGCATCGGCCAGCTCTACGGCGGCGAAGTCATCCGGGCACCAGAACTCATGCACGGCAAGACCTCGATCATCAACCACACGAACGTCGGTGTGTTCGCCGGAACTCCGTCACCCCTCGAGGCAACGCGCTATCACTCGCTGATCGTCGAGCGGTCAACACTTCCGGACGCGCTGGACATCACGGCCGAGTCACGTGACGGCATCATCATGGGAATGCGACACCGCGAACTCGATGTCGAAGGTGTGCAGTTCCATCCGGAGTCGGTGTTGACCGTCGGTGGAAAGGAAATGATCACCAACTTCCTCGACCGCTGCGCCGCCTGACTGTCGCGGGAGGCCTGACCATCGCGGGATCTGCTAGGTGCTCGACGACGTCGTGCTCTCCGTAGTGGTGGTCGTCGTGGCCTCGGTGGTGGTCGTTGTGGCCTCGCTGGTCGACGTCGTCGTCGGCGCGACCTCGACACCGACGCGGATGACGATCTCAGCGCCGAGCTCAAGATCTTCACCGGCCGGCGGATCCTGGGAGATGACCTTCCCTGCATCTGGAGAGCCGGCAGCCACTTCCTGGCCTTCGAACACCGGTGTGAATCCCTTGTTCGTGATGGCTTGTTCTGCCGCCGCCTGGGTCAATCCGACGACCGACGGCACGAGTTCGGTCTCTGGCCCGTCGCTGATGTAGAGAATCACCTGACGGTCGATGGACACTTCGGTGCCGGCCGGTGGGTCCGAGCGGATCACCAGGCCCTCGGCGACATCCGACGAGGGCTCAGGACGGAACTGCGGGCTGGGCAGCCCAAACTGTTCCAACTGGCTCGTCGCATCCTCCAACGTGAGTCCGGTGACGTTCGGGACCTGAACCGAGGCGGGACCTGTGGAGATCGTCAACGTGATGAGCGCATCGCTGTTGACCTCCTGGTTCGGGTCAGGCGACATGCCGATGACGATGCCCTCATCGAAGTCATCGGAGGCTTCGAGCGTGCGATCGACTCGGAGGCCTGCTGCTTCGAGCCGAGCTACGGCATCCGCTTCCTCGAGTCCCCTCACATCGGGCAAGAGAACTGTTTCGTCGGACTGACTGACCTTGATCTGCACCGTCGAGCCCACCGGGGCTTCCGAGTTCTGAGTCGGGCTCTGCTCGAATACGATCCCGGCCTCGACACCGGCGTTCTCCTCGAAGGTCGGATCAACCTCGAAACCGGCCCGCTCCAGCTCCCGAACGGCCTCGTCCTGTTCGAACCCCACCACAAGCGGAACTGCGGCAACTTCGACATCGGGATCCGAGTTGTCGCTTCCCAGGGTGTTGGCAATGAAGAAGATGATGGCTGCGAGGGCAACCAGGAGAACCAAGAGCGAGGCCAGGAACACGCCGTTTCGGCGGGGAGGTTCGTAGTACTCCTCTTCGGCCGGTTCGTACTGCGCAGCCTGAGCAGCCGGGATGGCTCGCGTTGTGTCGATGACGGCCCGCTGCTGTCCGATTGCCCCTGTGGTCGCAGCACCCGCAACAGCCGCTGCTCCGAAGGCGGCCGCTCCGGCAGCAGATCCTTCGACCGCAGTTGCTCCGGCTGCAGTTGCTCCGGCTGCAGTTGCTCCGGC
>CAZYLX010000034.1:0-12512 GCA_964648595.1 uncultured Acidimicrobiaceae bacterium | reverse complement strand
CCGGTCACACACCCTCGATCATGCGGTGAGAGGTACAACCGGGGATGGAGCAGGCCTCAGCTGCCCGGTGCGCTGTACGCCGGTGTCTTCGCTGCCGCAGCGTCGAGATCCTCGGCGGTCATGAGCGGCGTGACCTTGAGGTCGATCGCCCCCGATGCGTTGATCATCAGCGAGATCGCAGCGGCACTTGCATCATCGGGGAAGTCAGCGATGCCAATCAGATCGACGTCGCCGAACGCGTAGTAGAAAGCGTCGATCGACCCTCCCACCGATGCCATCGCTGCCTCGGCCGCGGCACGGCGCTTCGTGCCGCCATCCTGCATCAAACCCTTCGCCCCATCACCGATGTAGTTCGCCTGGAACATGTACTTGCCCATCACGAGCCCCCTCGCTATGGCCGCCCCCGGGATGACGGCGGCTTCGCGGAAGCTACCAGACACCGCCCATCGCTCGCTCGGCTTATTGGCTCTGACCAGGTCGTGCGACGCTTCGCGTGCCAGCTCTGTCAGCAATCGTCGTGAATACTGGTCAGGTGAGATCGACGATCTATCACGTGGAAGCCATGGACTGCGGCGCTGAGGAACAGATGGTTCGGATGTGTCTGGCCGGTCTTGATGGAATCGCGGGGATCGACACTGACAGCGCCGCCCGCCGTGTGGTCGTCACCCACGATGCCGAAGTCGAACTCATCGATCAGGCGCTTCACGGCTTGGGGCTCGGAAGCCGCCGGACCGGAGAAGTCGTTGACGTGCCGGTCATCGAAGCTGATGCCGGAGTCGAGCGGCGCGCACTCAGTGTGGCGTTGGTGCTGAACGCTGCCCTCTTCCTCGGCGAAGCAGCGGCGGGCTGGTTGGCGAACTCACTGGGACTTCTCGCTGACGCACTCGATATGGGGGCAGACGCCGCGGTCTACGCCCTCAGCTTGGCAGCTGTCGGGCGAGCGTCGAGCCGAAAGGCGTCGCTCGCACGGGCGAGTGGCCTGTTACAGCTTGGACTGGCCTGTATCGGTCTGGTCGAAGTCGTTCGCCGCTTCGTCTCCGATGAAGCGCTACCGAATATCACCACGATGGTCGCGGTTTCACTGGTAGCGCTCGTAGCAAACGTCGCAACGCTGGTGGTGCTGCATCGGGCTCGCAACGGCGAGGTCCACATCGAGGCGAGTTGGATCTTCACGGCCAACGACGTGAAGGTCAACGTCCTCGTCATCGTTTCCGCCGGCTTTGTCGCCGGCTTCGACAGCGGGATCCCGGACTTGGTTGTCGGAGGCGTCATCTTCATGATCGTCGCAAATGGGGCCCGTCGCATCCTCAGGCTCGCCCAAGCCCGCTAAGCCATGTGGGCGACGATGGACAATGTCCGAGGTCGAGGGCTTTGGTCCCTCGACAGTGGTGTCGGATGAGCCGAGAATCTGGGGATGGTCACCCGTCTCGAAGTCTTTGCCGACATCACCTGCCCCTTCACGCACGCCGGTCTCAGGAAGGTCGTGTCGGAGCTCGCGGAGGTCGGTGGTGGGGTCGAGGTGGTCGTCCGGGCTTGGCCCCTCGAGTGGGTCAACGGTGTGCCGCTCGAAGCCGGGCCGGTCAGGGCGAAGATCACCGCACTGCACGACCAACTCGGAACCGGCGATTTCGAGGGTTTTCGTGAGGAGGCGTGGCCGACGACCACGATTCCGGCTCTCAACCTCGCAGCGGCGGCGTTCGACATCGATGCTTCGACTGGCCTGGCGGTCAGCCTCGCCCTGCGTGAGGCGGTGTTCGAAGAGGGCAAGGACGTGAGTGATTCAGCCGTTCTCGCCGAGATCGCCAATCAGTTCGGGTTGGCCCCGCCGTCGGCCGAAGCATGCAGTCGTGTCACTGCCGACTACGAGGACGGGCAGCGTCGCGGCGTGCGGGGGTCTCCGGATTTCTGGCTTGGCGATGAAGAGTTCTTCTGCCCGGCGCTGACTCTCGGCCACGACGATGATGGCCTGACCGCCGAGTTCGATACGGAGGGGCTCGGTCGCTTTATGGAGCAGGTTCTGGCGTCGTCGACCACCTGACAGTGTGACGAGACGGTGACCCGCTCGACGGCGGACTGAGCGTCGCTACCCTGCGCCGGTGAGTGAACCGAGGGCGAGCATCTTGTCTGCCGACTACCGGCCAGTCACCCTCTCGATCCTGGCGGCCACGGCATTGGTGTCGTACAACAACCTCTCGGTCTCCGCGGCCTCACCGGAGATCGGCGCCGATCTCGGATCCGTTGGCCTGCTTCCGTGGGTCATCACAGCGGAGCTCCTGGCTACTGCAATTGCCGTGTTGGGGATCGGTCCAACCGTCGACGGCTCCGGCGTGCGTCTCGTGTTCCGTATCTCGATGGTCTCGTTCGTCATCAGCTCATTGCTCTGCGCGATCGCCACTTCGATGACGATGCTGATCGTGTTCAGAGTCGGGCAGGGCCTGGCTGCTGGCGGTGTGGTTGGCAGCACGGTGGCATCCATCGGTCTTGCCTACGAGCCGGAGGCCCGGCCAAAGATGTATGCCGCAGCTTCCGGAGTGTGGGGCGTGATGGGTGTCGGAGGTCCGGCCATCGCTGCTGTGCTCATCAGCGTCGCTGGCTGGCGGAGCATCTTCACGGTCACGATCCCTGTCGGGCTCGCCGCAGCTGCGATCGGTTGGCGTCGACTGCCCGGCAAGCGAGAAGGTACGACGGCGACGCCGTTCGATAACACGGGCTTCTTGGTCGTTGCGGCGCTGACCATCTGCCTGTTGATCGCCGCATCCACCACGAACCGTTTGGCATTCGCGTGGTTGCTCGGTGTCGCCGTGCTCGGCGCGATCTACGTGTGGCATGCACGAAGAATTGAAGCACCGGTCGTTCGGCTTTATCACTTGACCGGGCGGCGGTGGCGTCATGTACACCTCACCTCTGCTCTGGCTGTTGCTGGGGGAACGGGCGCCAGCGCCTACCTTCCGCTCTATTTGAGGGCAGCTCGTGGCGCTTCGGCCAGCGGCGCAGCGTTCTCGGTGTTGTTCCTCGTGTTCGGTTGGACGGCTGGAGCCTTTGCGGCCAGCAAGCTGCAGGAGCGAATGGATGCTGCGTATGTCGTGCGCGGCGGGACGCGGGTGCTGGCCGTGTCGGTCGCGGTCTCGGCTGTTGTCGTGTGGCTCGAGTGGAGCCTCGTCTTCCCGCTGGGCTCGACACTGTTCGCAGGGCTCGGGATTGGTGCGATCAGCACCTCGGGGCTCGCGATCCTTCAGGGGCGGGCGCAACCCGAGGAGATGGGGCGCGTGTCCGCGGCCCATCAGTTTCTCCGTGCGCTCGGGTGGGCATACGGAGCGGCGATCGGTGGCCTCGTGCTGTTCGGTGTCGTCGCTTCCCGTATTGGCGACATCGAGACGGTCCGGGATCTGCTCAGCTCCGATGACATTGCTCTGGACTCGGCGGCAGTCGACGCGGTTCAGGCCGGATATGTCTGGGCCGTGATCGTGACGGGAGCAATCACCGCAGCCTGTCTGGCGTCGGCAAGACAGCTGGTCAAGAACATCGGCGCGTTCACCTGACGGTCACCGTCGTGCCAGCGGCCCCGCGGCATCTCGAGTGCTGACCGTTCTCGCCCCTCAAACTCGCGTGATCGAGAATGCGGGGATGACCCGTGGGGCAGCAGAGCTAACGTACTCGCCGAACTGTGGCATGAGCTCGGCCTGCTCGCGAATCTTCTGCTGACCTTCGGCCTCGGAGAGTTCGGCGACGTCGGCGGTGAACGACTCGATGCCGTACTCGATGGTGATCTGCGGGTTGGCCTTGAGGTTGTGGTACCAGTCGGGGTTGGTCGGTGCGCCGGCCTTCGAAGCGAAGACGAACATCTCGTCACCCTGCACAAGCGCGACGAGTGGGATCTCACGCAGCTGGCGGGACTTAGCGCCAATCGTGTGCAGGATCACCGCGGGGGCATCGCCGAACATCGCGACCTTGCCGTCGTTCGCTCGGAATTCGGCCATGATCTGTGTGTTGAAGTCGCTCATGGTCGAGAGCGTAGGAGCGTCCTGCCGCCAGTGGGCGGTTCAGCGCCAGAGACGATCGAAGACGTTGAGCCAGAGCTGCGTGGTGAGCTCGAGCGATTCGATGTCGATGCGCTCGTTGTGGCCATGGAAGCGGCTGAGGAACTGTTCGAGGGAAACCTTGTTGCTGAGGAGTCCTGCGCCGTACGCGGGAACTCCTCGATCGCGGAAGAACCGAGCGTCGGTGCCGCCGGTGACAAGGCTCGGTACGACTCTTGCGTCGGGGTAAGCCACGCGGATGGAGTCGGTCAAAGCATCCCACAACGGAGTGTCGGTGCTGGAGAATGGTGCGCCGCTGGGCAGGTCGGAGAAGAGAGGATACATGTCGACCGACGGCCAGAGCTGAGCGCCGATGATCTCTTCGAGAATGCGATCGACGTCTTCTTGGGTATCTCCGGGCAGGATCCGGATGTCGAGGGTGATCTCGGCCAGGTCGGGCACCGTGTTTGACTTGACCCCGGCGTTGAGGATGTTCGGGCTGAACGTCATGTGGCAGCACGAGTGCGTATTGCGAGCAAGGTCCGGTGGCAGCTGAGCCAACGCGTCATCGATGTGTGCCGGGTCGAGCAGCTTTGCTTCCATCTCGGGTCCGAGGCCGAGAGCTCGGACCCGGTCGGTGAAGACCTCGTCGATGCGTGGCGCGACAGAGGCCTTCGACAACCTCGTCACGATCTCGGCCGCCTTGATGAGTGCGCTGTCGGCCGCGTAGGGCATCGAGCCGTGGCCTGGCGTGCCGTGGACAACGAGACGCCGGCCGCCGCTGGATTTTTCACCGGCAGTGAGCAAGACGGTGGTTCCGTTCGGCCCGTGCGTTGGCGTTCCCCCGTACTCGGTCAGCAAGTAGTCGCAGCGGACTGCGTCCCAGTTGTTGTCGACGATCGGTTTTGCTCCGAGCAAGCCGCCGGCTTCTTCATCGGCGACGGCGAAATAGACGATGTCGCCCGGGTAGCGCTTGCCGGTACGGACGATTTCGCGGAATGCGACGAGCATCGACGACGTGAGGTTCAACATGTCGACTGCGCCTCGGCCCCACACTTCGGGCACCCCGTCAGGTGACGTGATCAGCTCGCCGCCGAATGGATCGTTCACCCAGCCATCGGGACTGACGGGAACGACGTCGGTGTGCCCCATGAGGCAGAGCGCAGGAGCCGTCGGATCAGTGCCTTCGTACCGAGCGACAAGTGATGAACGGCCAGGCACGGTCTCGAACAGCTCGAAGTCGAGACCGAGCCCCTCGAGCTCATCACGGAGAAGACGGGCACTGCGTTCTTCTTGGGCCCCTTCCCGAGTCGCGTCGTTCACGCATTGGTTGCGGATGAGCTGCTGTAAAAGCTCCACCGTCTCGCCTGTCAACGTTTCCACTGAGCTCGTCATCGTTGGCCTCCCTTTCGACGAACCTAGACCGGTTCAGTACGGGCAGCGAGACTGCAGCCGTCGCGGCGTTGTTGGGCGCCCATGGTGTCAGTCGTCGAGGGTGATGATGACGGCCCGGTCGCTCGGGTTGCCACCCCGCCGGATGAGGCGCTGGATGGAATGAAGGCCATCGACGAGTTTCACTTGAAACCCGTACTTGTCTCGAACTCTGGCCTGCATCGCGTCGAAGTCAGCGCCGGCCAGCACGACAGCGGTACCGGACCGCGGCGACGTGCCCTCCTTGACCTGGCCTCGGGCATCGGAAGGTTGCAGCTCCACGCGGTTGTTGTTGGCGAGCCGCTTGACCTTCCAGGTGTCGGAGGAAGTGATGAATCCGACGCGCCCGTCCCCGGCATCGACGGGCCAGACCGGGCCCGGTTTCGGTGTCCCGTCCTTCTTGAAGGTCGTGACCGCCATGTACTTCTCTTCACCGAGGTTCATTGGCTCATCCTAGGGCAGGCAACGGGCAGGGGAGTTGGGCCCTGTCCGTCTGGATGTCCCGCTGCCAAGATGCCCCTGTGATCCAACTCTTGCTACCGGTAGCAATCGTCGCGGTCATCGTGATCGCCGTGAAGAACCGGAACGCGGCCTCGCCGTCCTACGGCGTCAACGGCTCGACAGCGGCCGACGGCAACGGCCGCTCACCGCTGCAGGACAAGCTCGACGACTGGGTGGCCGCTGAGCTCATGGAGGCCGACCAGGCAGATGCTGTGTTGGCTTACGAGATCGAACGGGCCCCGGCCAATCTGAGCCGAGTGCCACTGGCCGCCGAGGCCGTCGGGTACATCGGCAGCGGACTCGTCCTGGCCTCTGTTGCGCTGCTCATCGGGAACCGTTGGGAGGACATGTCAACGCTCGGGCGGATCACGTCGCTCGCCGTACCCACCGTTGTCGCCGCCATCGCCGGCTGGTGGACGGGTCGCAGCGACGAACCGGCTCTCGAGCGCCTGGGCAGCGTGCTCTGGTTTCTTGCGGTCGCCGGCGTCGCCGGGCTGGCCGCAGAGGTCTGGGTAGATGCAGTTCATGACAGCGATCCACCCGACCACCACGCTGCCCTCTTCATCGGATCGATCGCTCTGGTGGCAGCGGCGTCGGCTTGGGGGATGCGCCGGAACGAGCTCCAACAGCTCGCGATGTTCGGCGCGGCAATCACGACCTCCCTCGGCGTCATCGACACCATCGCCGGGGGCCAAGATCGCGAAATGTCGGCGCTTGCCGCCGGCCTGACGCTGTTGATTCTCGGTGCTGTCTGGCTGACGGCGAGCCTCACAGGACGGCTACCGCCGGCGTTGCTGGCGAATCTCTCGGGTTCGGCATTGATACTCCTGGGAGCTCAGATCGTACGATTCGACGACGATCACGCCGGATTGTGGCTCGGCCTGGTCGCGTCGATCATCCTGATGGCCGTCGGGGTGTCTCGCTCGGAGCTGGAGATCTTGGTCGTCGGAACCGCAGGGTTGTTCCAGTGGACGCCTCAGATCGCATTGTTCTACCTCGAAGACACGCTCGGGGCCGAGGCCACGCTCTTTGTCATTGGCGTACTGCTCATCGTGCTTGCTGGGTTGTTGACTCGTCTGTACCCGCTGGTGAAGGCCAGGCACGGCGGCCGGGACAACGAGATCGAGATGTCACAGAGAGCTGAGCCACAGCCGGAGGTCCGCTGACCGAAGATCGGGGGCGCCTCGCTGTTTGGCTCGCGGGCGATTCCAGCTGGCGATGAGGTCGCTAGCTACTACGCGTGTTGTTCGCTGTCCCGATCGCTGCTCCCAGAGCAATACCCACAGCGATCCAAACGGGACTCGATGTGACAGCGAACAGGGCAGCGCCAATACCGGCTCCGATGGCGATTCCCATCCCAGCGTTCGCACCCGCCGGCCCGGTGCCGCGCTCCTCGCCCTCGCCCTCGCCCTCGCCCTCGCCACTGTCGTGGTCCATGTCCCGAGGCTAGCGTCGCGATTGTCGTCGACAAGGAGACATGCGCATGTCGAAACCACGACTACCTCCCCGATGGTTCATCCACGAGGCCTGGTTCACCCACCGCGGCTTGTATCGCCTGACCCGCGGCCGGGCTCACCACGGTTGGGGGAGGGCGAACCAGCCTGGTGGCTGAACCCTCTGGCCAATCCCGAGGCGCGGGTTGATCTCGGGCGCGACCAGCATTTGGTCACCGGCCGAGCGGCCCAGCGGGAGGAGCGAGAACGTTTGTGGGATCGCTGGAGAGAGACGGACGAGAATCTCGACGCCTACGCGGCCCGTCGTTCCACCGAGACCGCCGTCGTGGTCTTGGAGCCGGGTCAGTAGGCGACGGGATCATGTCGGAAGCCGGGCGAGGTCCGAAAGAGCCATCGCCGTGAACATGGCGCCAACGGCGATCGGATCTTCTGGGTCGCCATCGTGATCGTCGGCGTCTTGCTCTCTCGCTTCGCGTTTCGCAGCTTCCGGCCTGTCAGGGAACTCTCGAGCGGGTCAGGCCTGGGGCTGACCATCAGCCAGGATCTGGTCCGAGCCCATGGCGGCACCATCGAGATCGAGAGTCAGCTCGGCGAAGGGACAGCAGTGACGGTCACCGTGCCTCTGGTCGTGGCTGTCCGCCGACCGGTCGCCTTTCGTAGGAGAATCGACATGAAGGCTGGCGCTCTCCCGGAGCTCCCAGGTGCTAGTCGCGGGACCGCATCGTGTCGACGCCTTCGCCGCTCAGATGATCGAGCGCGGCTTTGCGGCCGGCCATGGCCAGGATCAAATGCTGGGCAGTTCCCTCGACCAACGGACCTTGTCCGTGGGTCCACTCGATATCGGTGGCGCTGAGCTGAAGGTCGGCGATGCGCTCGCGGCACCCGAGCGCCGGCTGCACGTCTTTCAAGTAGTCGAGGCCGAAGACGTAGTGCTCAGCCGGGAACGCCAACGGCTTTCCCACGCTCTCCGATACGTCGCCTGCATGTACGAGGGTTTCGGCAAGAATGCCGAGCGGCTTCAGTCCTGGCGGGGTGTTCTGCGACGTTGCCGCCTCGCCCATGGTTTTTGCGAGCTGCGCCGGAGAGTTCTCGGCGGTGATGCGGTTGACCATCTTGTCGGAGAACTTGTCGAGGTTGAACCCCGACCCGAGGAAGTTGATGAAGATCTTGCCCTTGGACAGCGTGGGGATTACCAGCATGTGTGCAACAACCTCCTCGACGGTCCATTCGGCGCAGAGTGACTGTTGTTTCCAATCGGCTTCGGACAGGGTCGAGAGGTAGTCCGACAGCGCACTGCGGTCCTGCTCGATCATTGGCCACGGGTCCATCTGGTCCTCCTCGAACGCTACGACGACGCTAACAGTCGCTCGCGGGGCACGCAGGAGTTGTCGATGAGTCCGGGACCGGGTCGCCCTCAGTCGCGTAGCGAGAGGAGAGCGCGAGCTTCTCGCTTGGCCATGTACATGGTTTGATCTGCTCGGCCGACCAGATTCTCGATGGTCTCTCCCCGAACTGCCTCGACAACACCGACACTCAGCGACAACGTCGGCTTCTCCGGGAACGCTGCGTTGTGTCGATCCAGCTCATCCTCGATGTGTCGCTGCACGTTGTTGGCCGCGGCTGCGTCCGTGCCGTACATCAAGACTGCGAACTCGTCGCCCCCAACTCTGGCTACGAGATCGGACCCGCGAACGGCGTCTTGCAGCACTCCGCCGGCTCGACAGATGAGCTCGTCGCCGGCAACGTGCCCAGATCGGTCGTTGATGAGCTTGAGCCCATCGACATCGGCGTACAACGCGGCAACCGGCTCTTGACGACGATGGGCCAGGTGGACGAGCTGCGATCCCGCTTGGACGAACGCCCGCCGATTGGCCAGGCCGGTGAGTTGATCGGTGAGGGCCATACCGATCACCTGCAGCTCACGCTCCGCGAGATCGGCCAGGTCGCGCAACGCCTCTTTCTGTGAATCGTCGAGAGATCGAGGTTCGGAATCGATGACACACACCGTGCCGAGCAGATGCCCGTCGGACGAGGAGATCGGTGCGCCAGCGTAGAAGCGGATGTTCGGCGGCCCCAGAACGAGCGGGTTGTCGCTGAACCGCGGATCTGCTCGAGCATCTTCGACGACGAAGACGTCGGGTCGCAGGATCGCGTGGGCGCAGAACGCGTCACAGCGGGGCGTTTCGGCAGCGTCGAGTCCCACCCGAGAGGCGAACCACTGGCGGTCTGCATCGACGAGCGAGACGAGGGCGATCGGTACGCCGAACAGACCTGCTGCCAGCCGCGTTACGCGGTCGAAGTTCTCGTTGGTGCCCTGGTCCAACAGTTTCATGGCATAGAGCGCTGCCAACCTCACAGGCTCGTCGTTGGGAATGGTGGCTTCCATCGATGCAGTATCGACAGCGTGACGGCCGGTATCAGGCCCGGGCGAGTTCAGTAGAGCTGCTGCACGAAGGCTTGGTCTCCCATCGGAGGACGGATGTACGCCACATCCTCCCGATCCGGGATCTCCACGGGGTCAGGCACGATGTCTTCGTACGGGATCACCGAGAGGAGGTGGCTGATGCAGTTGAGCCTGGCACGACGTTTGTCGTCGGATGGCACGACGTACCACGGTGCTTGCTTGATATCGGTGTATTGGAAGGTTGTGTCCTTCGCCATTGAGTAGCGGACGTAGCGTCGATGCTCCTCGAGGTCCATGTCCGACAGCTTCCAGCGCTTCAGGGGTTCCTCGTTGCGGGCTGCAAACCGTCGAGACTGCTCCTCGTAGCTGATCGAGAACCAATACTTGATGATGATCATGCCGGATCGGACCAGCATGCGCTCGAACTCCGGACAGGTCCGGAGGAACTCCTGGTGCTGGTCGGAAGTGCAATAACCCATGACCCATTCGACGTTGGAGCGGTTGTACCAACTGCGGTCGAACATGACCATCTCGCCGCCTGATGGAAGGAGCGGCACATAGCGCTGGAAATACCACTGCATCTGCTCGCGCTCGTTCGGCTTTGGTAGTGCCTCGGTGCGAACGATGCGTGGGCTCGTCCGTTCGCTGATTCGCTTGATGACACCGCCCTTGCCTGCAGCGCCCCGGCCTTCGAAGATCACGAGAACCCGCAGGTTCTGGCGCTGGATCCAGTGCTGCAGGGTGACCAGTTCCTGCTGGAGTTCGCTCAGCTGGCTCTCGTAGTAATGCTTCTCGAGTCGGCCGTTTGGTCGGTAGTGCTCGGTGCCGGCGGGCTGGGGCCAGTCCTTGAGAGCACCGATGGGTACGTCGTCGTCAGTCATCGCCATGCCATGAGTGTTGCACCTCGAACGGACCCGTGCCCGTTCTCGCTGTCCACCCTCGCGGTTGCTTTCGCAGCTGCAGCGCGCGCGTCGGCTGCGCCTGGCCACGATGGGCTTACGTTGCCGCTGTCAGCGGACCCGTTCGAAGAGGTAGGCAAACGGAGATTTCGTGTATGCGATGCCACGACCGCTGTCATGGAGGTAGTCGGGAGTGAGTTCGATTGCCTTCTTCGGTTGCAGGTACGAGTCGAGATGGCTTTCGCTGACCGAGTAATGCCCGCTGCGATGCACGACCACACCACGGAGTGTGTAGCGCTCATCGATCGATGCCATCGCAGCGTCTCCGTGGCTCGGGTTGACGAGAAGCGTTCCGCCGATCTTCAGATAGCGAGTGCAGCGCTCGGAGACGAATCCGGCGTAGAGCGAGATCAACAGGTCGAACGCCTCGTCCTCGAGCCCGAGTTCGGTGGTGTAGTCGCCTGGTCGGAAGATCGTTTCGCGTTCGAGGGGTGGAGGCTCATGCCCGGCGATGAGTTCCTGAACCCCGTCGACGTCGTCGAAGAAGCGCTCGGCTCTGCGATCGGAGTCGACATAGGCCACGGATGGCCACACGAACGAAGGCGCGACATCGACGTACGAACCGGGATACAGCACACGGTTGGCATCGATCGCGCTGCCGACTGCGCGGAACAAGCGCCAGCGGTCGCCGGTGTGTTGATCCTGTTTTGCCCACAGATCTCTTGTGAACGCCTTCATGGTCCGACGGTATCGGAGCGTTCAGTTGGCCGATCCAGCGAGGCTGCGTCAGCTGGCGGCGATGTCCCAGAAGCGCTCGGCTACGCCAAGCCACATCTGGGTCGTCAGAGCCAAAGACTCGATGTCGATGCGCTCGTCATTGCCGTGGAATCGACTCGAGAAGCTCTCCATCGTGCAGTTCTCGCTGAAGAGACCGGCGCCGTACGCCACGGCACCCTTGTTGCGATAGAAGCGGGAATCGGTCCCACCCGTGGTCATCGTGGGAACCAACCGCACTCCCGGATACTTCTCGCCCGCCAGTTGGCTCAGCGTCGACCACATCGGCGTGTCGATTCGGGAGACCGTCGACGGATCGTCGTGGATGGCCGAGACTTCGACCCGGGGGTACAGCTCACCGAGCGCGGCCCGCAGATGGGCGTCGACCTCGGCCGCGTTCTCACCCGGCACTGTGCGGATGTCGACGTCGATTCGGACTTCGTCGGGAATCGTGTTCGCCTTCGAGCCGCCGGCAACTGTGTTGGGCGAGAAGGTCGTGTGGGTGCACGCATGGAGGCGGGCTGCGGTGGCGGTGTCTTCGATCGAATCGATCGCGTCGAAGACGCGAGCCGGATCCAGCAACGCTGCCTTCATCTCGCCCTCGTAGCCGAGCGCTTCAACCTGACCTGTCCAGATCTCGTTCAGCAGCGGATTGGGACGGTACGCGACCAGGCGACGGACGACCTCCGAGGCCGTGACGAGCGCATTGTCGGCCCGGAACGGTCGCGACCCATGTCCCGGGGTGCCCTTGATGACGAGCCGCCGCCACGCGATGCCCTTCTCGGCAACGGTCATGGTCAGCCGTGGTTCCGGGCCGCCCAATGGGATGCCTCCTGATTCGGTCAGTACGTAGTCGGCTGCGATCGGGTCGTAGTCGTTGTCGGCAAACCAGCCAGCGCCGAGTCGACCGCCGGCTTCCTCGTCGGCGACGGCGAAGTAGATCAGGTCTCCAGGCGGGCGAAACCCCGTGCGGGCCAGGTGGCGAAACGCGACGGCCATCGACGACGTCAAATTCAACATGTCGACGGCCCCC
>CAZYLX010000033.1:0-12545 GCA_964648595.1 uncultured Acidimicrobiaceae bacterium | reverse complement strand
GCATCTCCACGTCGATAATGGCCACCGTGTCATTTACGGGTACGAGTTGTTTGCGGTATATCTTGGGAAGATTTTTAATCATTGCGGTAATTTTTTCGCGAAACAACCCCGGCACCAGCCAGTCGACGAATTGTTCCTGCTCCTCGAGCAGGCTGAAGTCACCGAAGGCCCGGCCGAGATGCCAGTCGCTGGTGTGCAGAATTCGCATACCGATGAGCGTACGCATGGGGTGTGACAGCGAGGTCGATACCCACCGGTGTCGAGCCCAGACGAGGGGTCAGGTCGACTCGAGTGCTTGCTTCAGATTCGCCATCGTGATCTCGCAACCCCTCTCGAGGTTGTCCCGGCGGCCTTCGATCGTTCCGGGATAGACGTCGGGCATGGCCAACATGGGGGCATTGAAGCGTTCGGTCACGATCGATCCCCCGCCATCAGCCTCGATCTCGTAGCTCCACGTGGTCGTGTGTTCGAAGCCGGGCGGTACTTCGTACGCAAACGCGCGGTTCTCCTCCAGAACGGTCACGACACAGTCGGCATGCCATTCATAGTCCCGCGCCTTGTTGTGGCCTCGGAACTTGACCCCAAGAGCGAGTTCTGTCGCGTCGTCCAGGAACTCGCAGCGAACGTTCTCTGGGCTCAGCCCTGGAAGCAGCGACAGGTCGGTGAGGTAGGCAAAGGCGGCTTCCGGAGACACGTCGACTCGGACAGAGGCTGACCCTCCTGTGGCAGATGTGTCGATCTCGGTCATGTCGAAACTCTCCTGTCGGAACGCTGGAAAAAGGAGTCTGTTCCGTAATCGAGTCGCTGTCGATTCTCGCCAAGAGGACCCGGCGGCGGTTCTTTCAGAGCAGTTGCTGGGCTGCTTCCATGATGGTCGAGGTCGGAGCTGTACGGTCCGCCCACGGATCGATCCCGGCGGCGAGACGCTCGCCCATCGTCCGCATGGTGATCATCCGCGGATGAAAGTCGTCGCCCAGCGCCTCCTCCCACGACAGCGGTGCAGCGACGGAGGCCTCCGGGACAGCGCGAACCGAGTATGGCGCAGCGGCGTGAGACGAGTGCCCGTTGCGCAACACATCGATCAACAACCTTCCCTTTCGATCCTTCTTGGCGAACTCGAGCGTGAACAGATCGGGTTCCGCCGCAACGAGATCCCACGCCACTCGCTCAGCGAACGCCTTTGTCGCCGGGAAGCCGATCCCGGCGTCTGGCTCATCGGTGACATCGACGTGGATGTGCAGACCCTTCGAACCGGACGACTTCACTCGGGGTTCGAGGCCGAGCTCATCGAGCCGGTCGCGTAACATGCTGGCCGCCAGCTGGACCGGGCCCAGGTCGCTCGTCGAAGGGTCGAGATCCCAGATGATCTCGATCGGTCGTGCTGGATCATCGGCCCCGCTCAGGAGCGTGTGGAAGACGATCGAGCCCTGGTTGGCGAGATAGACCAGACCATTCGCATCGTGAATGACCGAGTACACGATCTGGCCCTGACTACGCGAAGGAACGGGAAGCCTCGAGATGTAGTCCGGAACATGATCGGGGGTGTTCTTCTGGTAGAAGCCCTTCTTGGAAATCCCGCTCGGGAATCGTTCGAGCACCAGCGGTCGCTCAGCAACTTCGATCAGCATTCTCTGCGCAACGAGCTCGTAGTAGCCGACCATCTCCCCCTTGGTCCCTTCGATGTCGGCAAAGAGCACTTTGTCGAGACTCGAGAGTTGGACGGTGATCGCCGATGATTCCTTCTCCACGTCGTCCACATCCTTGTCTGGTCGAAGGCCGAGATAGCGAGGATGGCGGATGCGCCCCGTCGACGTCCACTCGCTGAATCCAACCTCGCACACCAACGTCGGCTCGACCCACCGGGCAAGCCGCAGATCCGAAGGGACGGAAGCGAACACACAGTCCTCAATCTCGATCTCACTCAGTTGTGACAACAACGATCGCAAGGTCGCATCGTCGAATCCAGTCCCGACGCGGCCTGCATACACCAGTGCACCATTGACTCGAGTCGCAAGCACCAGAGCCCCGAGCCCCACCCGGCCGCCCTTCTGCGGAGTCCAACCAACGATCACGAAGTCGTCGCGCAGCATGCACTTGAGCTTGACCCAGGATCGGGATCGCCCAGGTTTGTAGACGCTGTCCCGCCGCTTCGCGATCAAACCCTCCCATGCATCGTCACAGGCCTGCTCAAGAAGCTCGCTCGGCGAACCATCGAGGACACTGCTCAGTTGCATGACATCACCAAACGTGAACCCGTCTGCGAGAAGCGCACGGCGTCGATCGAGCATGATGCCACGGACATCGACACCATCCATTTCCAGCAAGTCGAACGCAACGAAGCGAAGTGGAACGCCCTCCACCTCGTCGGGTGCTGCCGGCCGAGTGGCCGGTCGCTGCTGGAGTCGTTCGAAGCTGCTGACGCCGGCGAGCCGGTCGGCCACCACCTCACCGTCGATCACGAAATCGGCGTACGGTTGACGACTCAGTACCGCGGTGATCTCCGGATACGACGACGTCGCGTCCACACCGTTCCGAGTTCGAAGCGTCACCTCACCGTCGACGCAGACACCGATGAGGCGATACCCGTCGAGCTTCCGCTCGTACTGCCACCGATCACCCTCGCGGCCGAGACGGCCAACGGTCTCGGCGCCATCGCTGGTCGAGGCCAGCATGACCTCAACCCGTTTGCTCACGCCGACTTGCGGGCCGCAGCCTTCTTGGCTGCCTTCTTCTCGTCAACGTCTGCATCCTGCTCGGCGACCGTCTTCGGTGCTGCATTCTTCGCGGTCGCCTTCTTCGCCCTTTTCGCCGCAGGCTTGGGCTTGGAATCGGCAACGACACCGGCAGTCGGATGGCGTTCACGGGCAGCTTTCGCGGCCGCAACACTGGCCTCGAGAGCGGCGGTCAGATCGATGACTTCTGCGGTTGGCTCCTCGTCCTCGAGGGGTGCCAGTTCCTCGCCATCGACCTTGGCCTGGATGAGGTCGAGCACTCGCTGCCGGTAATCGTCCTCGAACTTCGCAGGCTCGAAGGGCTCGGTGAGTGATTCGATCAGCTGTTCGGCCATGGCCAACTCCGCTGGCTTCACTTCAACGTCTTCGAGGTGTTCGAAGGCTTCGATTTCGTTGAAGTCGGCAACCTCATCGCCATACACCATGGTGGAGAGCAGCAGCTTCCCGTCGGCAGCGCGGACCGCGCAGAGGTACTGCTTGGTGCGCATGACGAAGCTGGCGATCGCCACCATCCCAGCGCTTTCCATCGCCTGCTCGAGGACTGTGTACGCCTTGGCCGACAGCTCGTCGGGGGCAATGACGTAGGCACTGTCGAAGTACACGGGATCGATCTCGGAGAGCTGAACGAACTCCACGATGTCGATCGTCCGACTCTTCTTCGGGTCGAGGGACGACATCTCTTCGTCGGTGATGACGACGTAGTTTCCTTTTGTGACTTCGTAGCCCTTGACGATGTCGTCATAGGCCACCTCTTCGCCGGTTTCTGCCGACACGCGCTTCATCTTCACCCGTGAGCCGGTCTCGCTGTCGATCTGGTTGAAGGACACGTTCTTCTTGCGAACCGCCGGAAAGAGGCGGATCGGGATCGAGATGAGGCCAAATGAGATGGCACCGCTCCAGATGGGTCGGGGCACGACGAACTCCTTCGGTCAGCACTCCGCCAAACCGGAACCACCATTCATACAGGCAGCGCAGGCGAAGTCAATCGTCAGATGTCCATCGGCATTGACGGTTCCCCCCTGAGCCAGGTCCGATCGTGATAAAGAAGGGGCGCGCCGCCGAACAGAAGGTAGGGAATGGGATTCGCCGCAGAAACGGCAACCGAAGTGGTCGACTGGGTTGACCTGACCATGGGTCTGGCCGGTGGCGTCGCACTCTTCCTCATCGGCATGGGCCAAATCACCGTGTCGCTCAAGGTCGTCGCCGGTGACCGACTGCGGGCCGTTCTGGCACGGCTGTCATCGAACCGGATTGTCGGTGCGGTCACCGGATCGATCACCACGGCCGTCATCCAGTCGTCGTCGGTGACGACCGTCCTGACTGTCGGCTTCGTCTCAGCAAGCCTGTTGTCGGTCACACAAGCTGCGTCGGTCATCGTCGGGGCCAACTTGGGCACCACGGTGACCGCTCAGGTCATTGCCCTCGACGTGACCGACTATGCGCTGGGGATGCTCGCCGCGGGCGCTGCGCTGGCCGCACTCGCCGGGAGGAGACGCCAGACACTGAAGGAGATAGGTGTTGCGATTGCCGGGCTCGGATTCGTGTTCCTCGGCCTCGACGTCATGAGCGGCGCAATGGAACCTCTCGGCTCGTACCAGCCCTTTCTCGATCTTCTGGCCGACAGCTCCACTCCCCTGATTGGCCTCGCCATCGGCGCTGGCTTCACCGCCCTGGTCCAATCGTCGAGCGCAACGACCGGCATCGTGGTCGTGATGGGAGCGAGTGGGCTCCTCGATCTCGAGACGGGGATCGCCATCATCCTCGGTGCCAACGTCGGTACGGCCATCACCGCCGTCCTGGCAGCAATGGGGAAATCACGCGATGCGTGGCGGGCAGCGCTGGTCCATGTGCTCGTCAACGTGTTGGGTGCCGCGGCCTGGGTCGGGTTCATCGGAACATTGGCAAACCTCGCGAACTGGATCGGCGGTGATCAAGGCACCGGGCAGGCCACGCCACAACAGTTCGCCAATGCCCACACCGTGTTCAATGCCGCCAACACCATGGTGTTCCTCATCCTGCTGACGCCGCTCGTCGCCCTCACTGACAAGCTCGTGCCTGCCAAGGTGGGCACACGATCCGTTGCCGCGGCGCGGCCGGCCTTCATCGATCGGGACGTACTCGACACGCCCGCCATCGCACTGGAGTTGACCCGGCGGGAACTGCTGCGGCTCGGATTGCTGGTCCGTTCAATGCTCGTGGCCTCTGTGCCCGCTGCCTTGACGGGAACCCGCCGCGAGCTCGCCGACGTCGAACAGAGCGACGAAGAGGTCAATGCCCTCCATGCCGAAATCGTGGCCTACCTCGGAGCGCTGAGCACGGGGGATCTCAGCACGGGCCAACGTGACGAGCTCCTGCGACTGCTCAGGGTCAACAACGAGGTCGAGCAGATGGCCAACGTGATCATCAATGGTCTGGTTTCACCCGGTCTTCGCCGCATCGACCAGGTGCTTGATGTGAGCCCTTCGACCCAAGAGCAGATGGCCGAACTCCAAGACCTCGTTCTCGACACGCTTGCCGACGCGCTCGAAGCGATCGGCACCGGCGATCCCGATGCTGCAGCGCGGGTCGTCGAGTCCAAGGCCGACTTCCACACCCGCGAGGGAGTGGCCACCGAACACCTGGCCGGTCGGCTGTCGGCACCCGTCCCGCAACGGATCGAGGCGTACTCGATCGAGGTGAGCATGGTCGACGGCCTCAGGCAGGTCCACCAGAGCTGTCGACGGATCGCACGAGCCGCCCGCGTGAAGAAGGATCGGTCAAAGAAAGGCGCAGAGTCGTCCTAGCCGGACGACCCGTCGTCATCTCCGATCTGACCACCAGCCAGCTGATCACGCACTCCTAGTTTCAGTGCGTCGAGGCCGGAAACCGAGCGCTCGATGGCACCCTTTGTCCCGCAGAAGACGAAGCGGCAGTCGATGACCTCGCGACCTGTGACCGTCTCGATCGCAGCTGCATACGCGGCGCCTTGCAGCTCATACGTTGCGAGCTTTTCATCGATCTCAGCCTCGCTCGTTGCGCTGTCTGTCTTGTAGTCGACAACGATCAGACCGTCAGGCGTGTCGACCAGTAGATCGACGTAACCCTCGATCACTCGGTCGGCCACGGGCGAAGCGACAAACAGCTCCTTGTAGTGCTTGTTGGCAACGGCGAGGGCCACGGCGTCGGATGCAAGGGCTGAACGGGCAAGGAGGGCAACGACACCCTCGTGCTCGGGGATCGCTTCAACCGCGCATTGCTGTCGGACGTGAACGTCGAGATCGCGCGGATTCGCCAGATCGACCATCTGGAGTACTGCATGGGTAGCTGACCCGATGGCCGACCCGGCTCGCCCTCGGCGCCTGGCGGCAACCACGCCGTCATCGGGCTGGTCGGCGCCGTCGTCGTCGGTGTCCGCGATCTCGGCAGCCGCCGCCTGTGCGGCGACTGCGATTCCCGTTGCCGACATCACACGAGGCTGCGCCGCAGCAACCAGCCTCGATCGTGCGGCAAGCCAACTCTCGCGATCATCGAGCGGAAGAGGAACAGCCAAGGCCTGAGACACCGGCGGGTCGATCGAGTCGGCCGGTTCGAACCGTCGCCACAGATCCACGTTGTCGACGTCATCCCAGACGATGCCGGCGAAACTGCTCTCCTTCAGGGACTTCTTGTGGTGGGCAGAAACGACCAGGTGATCGCGGGCTCTTGTGAGTCCGACATACAACAAGCGCTGTTTCTCATGGTGGTCCATCTCGGACTCGACCGTGGCCTTCGCCTCGAACCCGAGGGTCGCGGCATCCTTTCGGATGCGTACCTCCGGCTGGCCGTCCTCACCCCACAGCACGCCGATGCCGGAGCGACGAGCGTCGAGCTTGGTGGTCATCCCCGACAGGATCGTGATCGGGAACTCGAGGCCTTTCGAACCATGGATGGTCATGATCCGCACGGCGTCGTCGTCGGTCTCCGGCAACAACGGCTCGTGGACTCGGGCCAGATCGGCGCCCTGGAGCACGGCCCAGTCGAGAAACGCACGAAGGTCACCACCAACCGACTCCTCGAAGGAACGGGCGTGATCGAGAAGGAATCGCAACCGACGCCACACGTCAGCCGGCCTGGTCGATCCGAACCCCAACATGGCCGCGGCTCGATCTCGCATCAGGCGGTCGAGGAGCATCGACGGCGTCAACCACCATCGCTCGTCCCACAGGGACCGGAGGTGGGCGAAGGCCACTCGAACCGGATGATCTTCGGCGATGTTCTCGGGAGGTGTCGATCGCAGATCCCAGTGCCCGCCGGCCGCCACATACGTGAACAAATCGGTATCGGCGCAGGCGTACAACGGCGACCGCAGCGCGGCGACGAGGCTCAGCGCGTCGGTCGGATCATCAACCGCTCGGAGCGCTGCGAGAACATCGGTCACTTCTTGTGTTGCGTAGACCAGCGTTCCCGTCGACAAGCGATAAGAGATGCCCTCATCGTCGAACGACGCTCGGAGGAATGGCAAAGACGTGCGGGTGGGCACCAAGACAGCGACATCGGAGAGCTCGGCCGGCCGCCAACCCCCATTGCCGTCGCCGATCGGCCACGCGTCGGGATTGGCAATGATGTCGGCAACAACAGCAGCGACATCTGCCGCTTCCAGTTCTCTCAGCTCCGCCGCCTTCACCTTCGGATCGGGATGGGGGCCACCCAACAGAAGCGGGCGATGGTCGGCTCCGGAGTCGGCGCGGCGGTGCGCGATCAGGCGTTCATAGGCCGGCTGGCGATCAGCCTCTCCCCGGCCCATGAGCTGGGTGAACAACACGTTGATCCAGTCGAGGATCGGTTCGACGGTCCGGAAGTTCGTGGTCAGCCTGGCGTACGTGCCACCGGGGCCGAAGCGTTCCCGAGCCTCGAGGAAGAGGCCGATGTCGGCGCGGCGAAAGCGATAGATCGACTGCTTCGGGTCACCAACGAAGAACAGGCGCCCTGCCTCGACATCGAGCGATTGCCAGGTCTCGTCGCCCGATGAAACCGAAGCCGCGATCCGCAGTGCCAACTCGATCTGGATCGGATCTGTGTCTTGAAACTCGTCGAGCAAGAGGTGGGTGTATCTCCGGTGGAGATCACGCCGAGCCTCCTCGTTGTTGCGAAGCATCTCCCTCGCGAGAACGAGGAGATCATGGAATTCGAGCCCTCCATCAGCTCGGCGCCGCTCTGCCGCTTCGAGGACATCGCGTGCGATCGGCACGACGAATCGCTGGATCACCGCTGCCTTCTGCTGCTGGACGATCTCATGCATTGCGGCATTGAGGTCGTCGATCAGGGACTTGACTCCGGCGATGTCATCGCCCCAGTTCCCCTTTCTTCCTCTCCCCTTCAGGAACGCCTTGGCCTCCGAGAGGGCCGACACTCGACGGATGGGGTCGGCGATCGACGCGAGACGGTCGAGCTCGGGGATCACGTTGGTGGTGAGGTGGATGAAGAGCAGATCAGAGGGATCCGTGCACTGCACGATGCTCTCGGCCAAGGCCGATGCAGCTCGGTCGAACTCGATGAAATCGATCGGCGGAAAGGGGTCAGCGACTGCGGCATGGTTGACGATCGACGGCAGCCGGTCCCAGTTCTGGTTGAAGTCGGCGGCAACATCTTTCAATGTCGGCTGACGGCTGTAGTTCGCCTCGAGCGGGACGCCGAACAACGCAGCTCGCACGAGGAGCTCATCGTTGGCGGGGTCGTCGTAGAGCGCGTCGACGAATCGTTGCCAGCGGTCCTCGGCCGCAAGTTGCGACGACACTTCGTCGAGCACACGGATCTGGGGCGGAAGCCGCGCGGCGACAGCGAACTCGCTGAGTATTCGGCTGGCGAACCCGTGAAGGGTGGAGATTGCGGCGAGATCAGCGTCGTCGATGGCGACCGAGGCTCGCTCCTGCTCGATCGGCGTTGATGCTGGATCGTCGCGGAGCTGCTCGAATCGTACGCGGATCCTGGCCTGCAGCTCCGCGGCGGCTGCTTCGGTGAAGGTGATAGCGGCCACGTCGGACAATCGAACACCTCTCACGACAACGAGGTTGACGATCCGGTTGACCAGCGCGCTGGTCTTGCCGCTGCCTGCGCCCGCCTCGACGAAGAGCGTCTGGTCGAGGCCATCAACGGTGATGAGGTCACGCGTTGCCTGATCGAGCGGGCTCACCGGTGGGCCTCGCCAGAATCGTCGGACGGGTCAACCCACACGAGTGATGGGCGATGCACCAACTGATCAGCCTTCCCGGCGGCATGCTCTCCACGGTCGCGATCGCAGATCGAATCGAAGTCGCAATACATGCAGGCTTCGTTCGTGCCGCGCCAGCTGTTCCATTCCCCCGGGTCCATGGCGAACTCACCGCCCTCGATGCCATCGGCGATCACCGTCAGCACCTCGATCAGGCGGTCTCGCCGGTCATCGGACCAGTGATAGCCGCTTCTTCGATGCCCGACCGCTTGGTTGACCTGCCAGTAGTGAGCCTCGACTTCATCGGCTCCCGCGACCTGGCGAGCCGCCTCGGCATAGATCCCCAGCTGCAGCGTCGTGCCGGCTCTGACCGGATCTCCCTTGTCGATCTTCTCGTACTCCTTGCCCTTACCGGTCTTGTAGTCGGTGACGTACGTGCGGCCGTCCGGGGTCCGGTCGAGTCGATCGGCCATTCCCCGAAAACGAAGCGAGCGGCCGTCGGGCAGAGCAATGACCAACGGCTCGGCATCGCCGAGGCCAAAGGGCATCTCGACACTCACCGGCGTTGCTCGGGTGTTCGAACGATGCTCGTTGTCGGAATGAAGGAAGTCGTCGAGCAACATGAGGAGGTCCTCGCGGGTGATCCTCCACCGGACGGGTCGACCGGTCCGGCCCTGTGCCTCGTAGTCGTCGAAGACCTTCCCGGCCAGCTCGGCGATACGGGCCCGATGCTCGTCGTTCCATGATTCGTCCCAGCGAGGCATCTCGTTGGCATCGAGCAACTCCTTGAGGAACGTCTCGAGAACGAGGTGAACGCCAGAACCTCTGTCGAGGGGGCTGATGTCGACCAAGCGGTCGGGATCGTCGCGCTCAGCAAGGCTGAGGACATAGGCCAAGAAGTAGCGATACCCGCAGGCCGCCCAGGTCTGCAATCTCGTCGGCGACAGCGGGCGATCAGCCGTGTTGCCGATCTTGTGCCCGGCCAGGTTGCCGTCCCACTCGGTGAAGGCCGAACTGCGTCGAGCCCGGCTCGCCTCGATCCCACGACGGGCAGAAGCAGCGGCCGGGTGATCGGCCGCATCACCACCAATGCCGACGTGCAACTCGACGGCCGCGAGATCTCGCTCGTTCACCGAAGCGTGAGCAACAGCCGAACGCAAGCCGGCTCGGTGAGAAGGAACGACCTCGACCACCGGCGCGGAGAGCTCGGCGAAATCGGTGGCTCTGACCGGATGGCCAGCAAGCGCCGTCGCAGAATCGAGAAGCCAACGCGAAGGGAGCGACTCACGACTGCTTCGGAGATCGCCGCGGGCGAAGAGAAGCGTCCGTCGGCCAGGCGGGGCAGAGGAGACAGCGGCAAGAAATTGTCGGTGCTGCTCGCCCAACTGACCGGCCCTCAGCTCGAGTTCACCGTTTGCCCGCTCCCGAGCACGATCGGGCAGCACGGCGTCCTCTCGTCTCGGTGCCGGCACCATGCCCTCGCGACACCCGAGAATGAAGACGGCATCGAGATCGTGGCCAACAGCGGACGACAGTGGGCCGTACACGACGCCATTGCCGAATCTCCCGGAGCGTCCCCGGGCGACGTCGAGTTCGCCTCGTACTGCACGCACGAACACGACGCGCGTCGGGCCCGGCTCGATCTCATCGAGTGTGGCGAGCCGCTCCATGGCAGCCTCGACTCGCTCGAACGCTTCCTGTTCGGCCTCTGGCCAGTGCGAATGTCGATGGCCCGCTCCGAGGAGTTCACGCAGAAGTGCGAGCACTGCCTCTGACTTCTCTTTCCAGCCGTCGGCCGAGTCGACGGCGCTCACCCCGGCGGCAACGGAGCTCACGAAGTCTTCGAGCTGGTCGAGATCGGCCATCTCGCGTTCGATGCGGTCGACGAGCCAAGGCTCGGACTCGTTCCGTTCGACCGTGCCCGCGAGTGAGGCTCGGCGGCGAGCAATCTTCGCGTGCCAGTCTCCAAGACCAGCAACCACACCGATATCCCGGGTGATGCGCTCCCACGCCGACGGCCGGGCCGCTACTCCTTGAACGCGGAGCGGGCCGCCGCTCACCAACGCCATGACCCGATCCCTGCGCCACCGCTGCGTTGGCAGCTCGAGCGCAGCGAGAAGCGTCCGTCCGGCGACGGAGTCGGCGAGACGGGTACGCGAAGGCCCGTTCGACGGAAGATCGGCAGCGCCGAGCTGCTGTTGGAGGATCCGAACGTAGGGATCGGGGCTTGTATGAAAGATGCCGATGCGGTCGAGCGACACACCATCGGTCGCCAAGGCAACGATCGAGCGAACGACGGCCCGCACCTCCTCGTCGGCGTCGGTGACCGACACGATGCGATCAGCGTTCGCAGGGACATTCGGGATCGAGGACGCATCGCTCGTCGGGGACTCAGCACCATCGATCCCGACTTCGACACTCCTGCACAATTCGAGGACCGGTTGATCGGCGTCGGCTGCACCCGTGAGGGCGAGGATGGTCGAGAGACGGCCGACCCGTTGCAGAGCCCTGAGGAGACGCCGAAGCGGCGTCGCCATGGGGGACGGGAGATACCAGATGATCGGGCCGAGAGCTTCTGGGTCGTCCGCTAGATCGGTGCGGAGCGCTGCAGCATCGGCGACGTGGGCCTCGTCGTGGTACGCACCGAGCCGGCTCTGGACTGAACGATGAAAGGCGACGGCCGAGGCAGCGGAAGGAGAAGCGGTCGCCACCCGGTCGAGCGAGGCGTTACTCACATTGCTCAATTCGCCGGTGAGTTGAGCCAGCGCCCGCTCGGTCGCCTGGTGCTCGGCAACAGGTGCGAAGTGGTAGGGATTGTCGGCCAGCGATACCCGAACGGCTGCTCCGAGGACGGGGTTGGTCAGAGGTCGCCGATCGCCAAGGCGCCCGGCCGACAGCAGTTCGGCGAGCCGGAACGGGGTCACGAACGCGACGTTGGCGATTCCGTTCAGGCCGAGCTCGCCCGAACCGAGCATGCGCCTGGCGACCAGACCGGCAAAGTTGGACGGCACGAGCACGGTGACTGGGGCGAGGGGATCGCCGGCCTTGGCCTGGACGACAGCGGATGCGAGTTCGAGACTCGCTGGCCGCCCGTAAGAAGTGATGATCGCCGTCACAGTTCGAAGACTACGCGACCCCGTGTGACACCGGCGCCCAAGGCCTCCGGTTCATCGGGATGCCTCGCGCTTCAGCGAGCGACTCGTTCGCAGCTCTCAGGCGTCAAGGTTGGGGCCCCGCCTCAGGTGATGCCCGCCATCCACGGGAACGACCGCGCCCGTGATCCACGACGCTTCGTCCGAGAGCAGGAAGGCGATCGCGTTCGCCACATCGTCCGGTTGGCCGTGGCGTTGGATCGGCATGTTCTTGCGGTAATCCTCGTAGATCGCTTCGCTTGCTCGCAGCGCATCGGAGAGGTCGGTCTCCACAAGTCCGGGGGACACCGCGTTCACTCGGACGCCGGCGACCCCCAGCTCATCGGCAGCATTCTTCACCAACATTTCGAGACCGGCCTTGCTGACGCAATAGGGGGCCATGAACCGATGTGTCGTCGATCCGGCGATCGACGACACACCACACACCGCTCCTCCTCCGGCGGCAACGATGGCCGCGCCGGCTTCCTTTGCCTCCCAGGGCCAGATCTCCGGTGT
>CAZYLX010000032.1:0-12575 GCA_964648595.1 uncultured Acidimicrobiaceae bacterium | reverse complement strand
CAACGATTGGTCGTGTCTCATCGAGGACGAGCCGTGCGACCGCATCACCTTCTGTGTCGCATGCAACGAGGAAGCGCACCGCTCCCCCAGCATCGGTCACGACGACGTCTGAGGAGAGCAGTCGAGCCGGAGCGGGAATCGTTGCCGTGATCGACAACCCAGCGACCGGGAACTGGACGAGCCGACCAGCTTCATCAACCACCTCGCGGCTGACCACGATGGCCGCTGTGCCCGTCGTACCGACGGCAACTCCGAGCGGGCCGATCATGTCGGTTCTCAGTCCATCGGCCGGCGACTCCACGAGAAGCGGAAGGGTGAGGTTCCCGTTGCGGGCAACCACGACGACGGCCGGGGCGACCGAGGCCAACAGGTTCGGTGCGAACGCTCGAACTCGAAGCCGGCCTCCCAGCAATCCATCAGCGGTCCAGCTGCCGTCACTCGAACTGATCGTCTCCGCGGTGGCTTGACCGTCACTGGTGAACCGCTCGATCCGCACGGTCGCGCCGGCCACCGGGGTGCCGTCGGCGAGAGCCACCATGCCGGCGAGAGACGCCGTACCTCCCGTGACCTGCACGTCCGCCACCGCGACCGGCTCTTCAGCAACCACAGCGACGAAGGTCGGGGCGCGATCGCTGGAGGGTGCAATCAGCGCGAACGGAGAAACCGATCGATCGTCGGTCTCTGGCACAGCCCCGACGCCGCCCAGTTCAAGAGACAGCTGAGCCCGTTCGTCGGTATACGCCGACGTGACCGAGTCGTAGTGCTGCCCAAGTTGCCACCAGCCGACAGCGATGGCGGCGAAGAGGACAACCTTGATGGCACGCATCCGTTTCCATCGGTCAAAACGACAACGAACTGAGCCATATGGCCCAGTTCGTCACCTCAAAATCAGTTGTCGAAAGGAATCAGTCGACGTCGATGAAGATGCACTCGCCAGGGCACTCTTCAGCGGACTCGATGACACGCTCGAGGCCGTCGTCCGGCACGCGAGCCATGCCTTCAGCGCCGGCAGGGTTGTTCGTACCGTCGAAGAGCTTCTCGGCGCCGAAATTCCCGGCGTCCTCTTTGACGTAGTACAGGCCGTCGTCCATACCGAAGAAGACGTCGGGGGCGATCTCAGCGCAGAGACCGTCTCCGGTGCAGAGATCTTGATCGATCCAGACTTTGACCATGTGGGGCACCTTTTCTCAATGATTCGAGCCAAATCGCCAGTCGCGGCGCTGGACTCTGAACGCCGTGCAACGTGCACGCCGTCCGTGGACACTGTTCCCAATCCTATCGGGCATGGCCTGCAATCTCTGAACTCAACGGGCGAGAACCTGAGCTATGCCGCCGCACCGGGGAATTCTGGTGGCCCAATGGCATCATGATCCGATGGCGGGCCGCATGACCGACACAGAAGCGTTGATGTGGAGCGTTGAGCAGAACCCACAGCTGCGGTCGACCATGGGGGCCATCGCCATTCTCGACGGCGTTCCTGATCCAGAACGCCTCCGGGCCACGATCATCAAGGCACTGCCAAGCGTTCCGGCGCTCAGGGAACGGGTGCAACCAAGTGGTGTTCCCCTTGTTCCGCCCGAACGAGTACTCGATCAGAATCTCGATCTCGATCACCACCTGCGAGTCGTCCGCCTGCCCCCGTCGAGCGGGATGGCTGCACTCGAGGCCATGGCCTGCACCATCATCAACGACCCGTTCGACCGCGACCGCCCGCTTTGGCAGATGACCATCGTGTCCGGCCTCCCCAGACGCCGGTGCGGCCTCGTGATCAAGCTCCACCATTCCATCGCGGACGGTCAAGGGGCACTCGGTCTGGCCATGCATCTGCTGGAGTTCCAAGCCGACGCCCCCGCCCCCGAACTCGGGTCCGTCGCCGACGTGCTCAACGAGCTCGCAACGTCCTCGCCCCGGGATCCCAACCCAGCGAGTCTCAGCGACTCACTTCGATTCGGTGCTGAACGAATCGCCGGGTTCCTCACCGAGGCAGCAGCAGCACTCGGCAATCCGCAGCGGGCAGCAGAGGCCGGAACGGCGGCGAAGCATCTCGCTGATCAGCTGCCGTCATCAGACACTCCTGCGGGTTCGTCGCTCTGGCAACGGCGCTCCGGCAATCGCCGTCTCACGACCTACGCCCTTCCGCTCAATTCGCTCAAGCGCGCCGCCGCGGAACGAGACATCAAGATCAACGAGCTTTTCGTCGTTGCATGCGCAGAAGCCGCAATTGCGCAGCACGCCCGAGCTGAGGTGGACATTCAGGATCTCAACACCTCTGTGGTCATCAGCACTCGAACCGACGACGACGGAGCGGCGACCAATTCCTTCGTTCCCGTGGCCGTGACTCTGCCGGGGGCGGGCGCCGGAGTCGACCATCGAATTGATGCGCTCCGTGCTCAGATCGAACTCAAGCGTGAAGAACTCGGAACGACGTCGGATGCCATCGGCACCTTCGGTGCGGTTGCCAACTTGCTGCCGGCATCCCTCGCCGCATCGTTCGCACTGCAACAGACTCGGCGGTTGGATTTCGCAACGAGCAACCTGCCCGGCCCGGCCATCGCGATGTGGATCGCCGGTGAACGAATCCAGTCCCTTCGTCCCGTCGGCCCCTTGGGCGGCACCGCGTTCAATGCAACGCTGCTCTCGTTCGGCTCAGAAGCGGCGATTGGCCTGCACATCGATCCGGCAACCGGCATCGAGGCGCCCGACCTTCGACGCGATCTGAGGTCCGGCCTCGCGACCCTCGGGGTCACCGGTCTCCCTCGATGAGCTGCTCGCCATGACCAACACGTCGGGGGATGTCCTGAGCTTCCCACGCCAGCACGCTGCCACTCGACGCTTCAGCCTCGGAACTCCACGAAACTTCGCCATCTCGGCGGATGGATCCGCGGTCCTGTTTCTTCGCTCGAAGCACGGCCGCGACCCGGTGCTCTGCCTCTGGGCACTCGATGTCGCCACATCTTCGGAGCGTCTCATTGTCGACCCCTCCGCCCTCGGCAACGACGGCGCGGAGCTTTCCGCCGCCGAGCGAGCTCGCCGAGAACGAGCTCGGGAAAGCGCATCGGGAATCGTCCGCTTCTCGACCGACGCCGCTTTTCGCCATGCCGTGATGGAAGTTGCAGGGGCGATCGTCGTCGTCGACCTCACGACGGACAGCATCCACACCATCGCGGCCGCCGACGGCCTCTTCGATGCTCGTATCGATCCGACGGGGCGCCGTTGCGCCTACGTCGCGAAGCGCTCACTGCGCGTCATCGATCTCGAGACCGGCACAGACACCGAGCTGGCCGCCGAGACCGACCCGGCGGTGAGCTGGGGCCGGGCCGACTTCATCGCCGGCGAAGAAATGGGAAGAACACGGGGCTTCTGGTGGGCGCCAAACGGATCGGGCCTCTTGGTATGTCGAGTTGCCGACCACGACGTGGCCCGCTGGTGGATCGCTGACCCCGCGAACCCCGGCGTAGAACCCAACGAAATCCGCTATCCAGCTGCGGGCACCGCGAACACCAATGTGACGTTGCACCACTTCGCCCTCAACGGCGAGCGAACCAACATCTCCTGGGACGATCCGGTCGGAGATCTTCGCTTCGAATACCTGGCCGATGTGGTCTGGACCGAGGGCCACGAGCCTGTCGTCGTTCGCCAACCTCGGAACCAACGGGCTGTCTCGATCGCAACCGTTGATGTCTCAAGCGGCGCCGTCACCGAGCAACAGCGCATCACCGACCCCACCTGGGTCGAGCTGATCCCAGGATCCCCGGCGCTGGTCGAGGCCGGCCTCTTGACAGTGGAAGATCGGACCCACCTCGATCGCCGTGTGTTGTGTCTCGACGGCCAACCGGTTTCGGGTGACGACATCAACGTTCGGTCCATCGTCCACGCATCCGGCGACTCGGTGATGGTGACGGCGTGGACCGAGCCGACCCAGATCCATGTGGCAACGATTGATCTGCGAACACCGAGAGCTCGAGCCCGTTTCGTCACTTCTGATCCAGGAGTTCATCACGCAGTATCAAACGGCTCGGTCGCCGTGGTTGTCTCGGCGACGCCGAATCAACCAGCGCCGACAATTTCCGTGCACGTCGAAGGCGTTCACAGCGCTTCGATCAGCACCATGCTCGATCCGCCGGTGCTCACCGCCCGGCCAGAGTTCGTCAAGCTCGGCGACCGTCGGCTGTCGGCTGCGCTCTTCGTGCCAGAGGGCCACGACGGGTCATCACCACTCCCCGTCCTCCTCGATCCTTACGGCGGTCCCCATGCTCAGCGAGTTCTCGAGAACCACCTCGGCCATCTCACGTCGCAGTGGTTCGCCAACCAAGGGTTTGCTGTCCTCGTCGTCGACAACCGGGGAGCCCCAGGGCGCGGCCCAGCGTTCGAACGGGAAGTATGGGGCGACCTCGCCTCGCCCGCCCTCGAAGATCAACTCGATGCACTCGACGCAGCCCTAGAGCGCTACGCGTTCCTCGATCGCGATCGCGTGGGAATCCGCGGTTGGAGCTTTGGTGGCTACCTCGCTGCGCTGGCTGCATTGCGCGCCCCCGACCGGATCCACGCCGCGATCGCCGGCGCACCAGTCACCAACTGGCGGCTCTACGACACCCACTACACCGAGCGCTATCTCGGACATCCCGACGAGCACCCCGAGCACTATGAACGATCGGGCCTCAGTTCAGACGCCGACCAACTCACCCGTCCGCTCCTGCTGATCCACGGTCTGGCCGACGACAACGTCGTCGCGGCCCACACCCTGCAGTTCTCGAGCGCACTTCTCGCCGCGGGCCGAGCGCACTCCGTGCTCCCTCTGAGCGGCGTCACCCACATGACTCCTCAAGAAATCGTCGCTGAGAATCTCCTGCACCTCCAACGAGATTTTCTCATCGAACACCTTGCAGCGACTACCGCAGCGAAGTGATCTGCGCCATGATCGAAGAGCTGTGACCCCGCCTCCGCTGTCGCCACCCCGGCCATGACCGACGATCTGACCAGGTTGGCTCCCACCCTCGAGACCGTCGGGTGGGACGACGAACTCGACGAGTGGGTCGCCGATCGAGAGGCAGACTCGTACGGCCGCATTGCCCGCTCGAGTCGTGGCTTCTGCCTCGTTTTCACCGGGGGCGACGCCATCATGGCCGCATCCAGCTCGATCCGATCGAGCACCGGGTTGGCACCATCGACCGGCGATTTTGTCACGGTCCTGGACGACCCAGAAGACGGGCCCATGGTCGCGGCCATTGCTCCCCGCCGAACTGCCCTGACACGGCGAGCACCGGGGAAAGTGCCGGAGCCACAGGTACTGGCAGCGAACATCGACGACGTGTTCGTCATGCACGGCTTGGACCGGCCCGTCAATCTCAACCGCCTGGAACGTCAGCTCGTCCTTGCCTGGGCGAGCGGGGCAACACCGGTGGTGCTACTCACCAAGGCCGACGAGGTCAGCCATTCCGAGGAGGCAGTCGAGAGCATCTCGACGATCGCCCCTGGAGTGGAGACCCTGGCCATCTCAACGGTGTCCGGCCGGAACATCGACAGAGTTCGCGAGCACTTCGTCAAAGGGCGAACCGTCGCTCTGCTCGGACTTTCCGGGATCGGGAAGTCGACCCTTGTGAACGAGTTGTCGGGTGGCGAAGTGCAGCGCATCGGTGAGGTCCGAACCACCGATCACCGGGGGCGACACACCACCGTCACCCGTGACCTCATCCCGCTTCCCGGCGGCGGGGTGGTCATCGACACTCCCGGCATCCGGGAGATCGGTCTCTGGCAGGCCCGCGATGGGCTCGAGAAAACGTTCCCCGAGATCGCAGACGCCGCCGCTTCGTGCCGCTTCGCCGACTGTCAGCACCGAAAGGAGCCGGGGTGCGGCGTCACCGAAGCCAGAGTCGATGGCCGGACAACCGACCGACGACTGACCCACTGGACTGAGCTCCTCGCCGAGCTCGAACTCCAGCAGGACCAACTCGATGAGTTCGATCGGCGCTTGGAGAGCCGCAGTCGGGCAGCGGCCGAACGCAAGCGGGACGGCGAGCGGCCCAGAAAGCCCAGCCGGGGCAAGAAGAAGGGCAAACGGCGCTGACCTCATCGGCTCGACCTCAGGGGAATGCCAGATTGAGGTGGCGGGATCAGCCATACTCGTGCGTGACAAACAGGAGCGTGAAGATGGCAGCAGGCCGAGCGTTGATAGTGGTGGCAGGAATGGCGCTTCTGGTGGCGTGCGGTCGGTCCGCCCCCGAAGAGGGAGCGACCACATTGGAAGCGTCGATCAGCCCCTCGTCAACGGCAGCGGTCATCACGACCCTTCCGCCGGCAACGGCGCCGCCACCAACCACCACGCCCGAATACATCGTTCAACAGGGCGACTCGCTCTCGGTGATCGCACAACGATTCGGCGTCAGCACCGATGACCTCGCCGACTTCAACGGCATCGAGGACGAAAACGACATTCAGGTCGGTCAGACCCTCACGATTCCTCCGACGACCACACCACCCACCACAGTCACTGAGTAGCGATCTCCAATCGAGCGGAGCACGCCACAGCCTGGGCGGTAGGTCTAGCCGGCGAGAACTGGTCCGCCAGAAGCGGCCAAGGACCATGCTCGGCGCCAACCATCGGGATCCATCCCAAGCCCGCGGAAACGGATCTCGGTGTGAGCGACGTTGCCGAAGCCATAGACAGCCTCCGCCATGGCAATGATGAGGGGCATCACCACATCGTCAGTGCCGGCCGTCGCCGCTTTGGCTGAAGCGATCGCCAACTCACAAGAGATCTGGTCCTTGAGCTGATAGTGGACAGCGGCCAACGCGAGGTGAGCAAAGATGGCGTCGAGGTACGTCGATGCGGGGCTGCCAACAACTTGTCCTGCGCTCTCCTGAGCGAGCTCGACGTCACCTCTGGCTGCGGCGACGATCGCCTGGGCCGACAGGGCATACATGTTCGATAACCCCGGCGCATGCTCCAGCCAGGCGAGCTGCACTGCTGCCTCATCGAGAGCTCCGCGCTGCAGCATCGCCAGCGCCACAGACACTGCGAGATCGGTTTCGCCGAGCATGTCGGGATCGGGCACCTCGCCGTCGAATCGCGCCGCCCAACGGATGGCGGACTCTGGCTCCCCGAGCAATGCCGCGCTCCCAGCATTGGCCATGACCGCGAACCGGACAGCGTCGGCACTCTTGCTTCGCTCGGCGAAGTGATAACCGGCTTCCAGGAGCTGACGGCCTGCGTCGACCTGTCCCAGGGACAGGAGCGCTCTGCCGGCAAGACCTTGAGCCTGCATGAACATGCCTGGATCATCGGCCTTCTCGGCCAACTCAGTCGCTTCTGATGCCGTTCGGTATGCGATGTTGAGGTCGCCCGACCACAGAGCGATCGAGGCTGCCAGATTCTTCATTGCCGCCTCCGCCCAAGGGTCACCACGACGCTCGAGCTCTGGCCCAACTTGATCGAGGAGATCCCTGGCCCGGTCCCAATCACCCGAGTGGAACGCCACCCATGCCTCAATACCGCGGGCCCACGCCATGCCGCCGGTATCGCCTAATTCTTCAAAGATTTCTGAGGACTGGGCGACCAACTGGCGGGAGTCGGCAAGATCACCAGCCCGATAGGCCACCATGGCAAGACTCTGGAGCGCCCACGCCTCGGACCGAGGATCGTCGCTGTTGGACGCAACTGCCTGCGATTGCTCCAGTGCTCGTCGAGCCAAGCCGACATCGCCACGGCTCATTTCCGCGATTCCCAGCAAGCGCAGCGCCAATGATTGCTTCTCGCTGTCGCCGAGATCACCGAGTTGGATCGATGCTTCGGAGAGTCGCTGAACAGCGCGGTCGAGATCGCCCCGCTTGCGGTCGAGCTCACCGTGCTCCAAGAGCACTCTGGCAACCAGGAGAGGATCGGGGTCAGCGATTGCCGCTATGTGTTCCAGATCGGCCCGCGAACCGGCGAGATCGCGAACATCGGAGCGAGCTCTGGCCCGGCCATAGAAGAACCCAGCCCTGGTCTCGGGGTCTTCCACGAGGTCGAGGCCAACGGTGTACCAATGGTCGGCTTCGGTCGGCGACCCTCCAAGCAGCGATCGATTGCCAGCTTCGTTGAGCCAGTAGATGGCCTTCTCCCGCAGCTCGGCAGGGTCGAGTTCGCTACCTCCGGCCAAGTCGTTCACGAGAGAAGAAGCCGCCGCGAAGTGTCGAGCGATCGTGAGCACGATGCTCAAGCGATGCTCTGACGGACCCAGGTTTTCGAGATAGGACGCAATGGCGTAATGCGTCAGCGCCCGATCGGACTTTGTCAGCGTCGCATAAGCGACATCTCGCACGAGATCGGAACGGAACTCATAGCGACGCCCGGAGAGCACGATCAGATCGGCTTCGACGAGTTCGCTGACGAGTGGATCGATGTCATCGATGTCGAGTTGGACCTTCGCCATCCTCCGCAAACCTGAGACCGGTCCGTTCGGACCGAACACCGCTGCGGCCTCGATCAGCGAACGTAGAGTCGGATCGAGGGCATCGAGTCTGGCAGCAATGATGCCCCGCAAGTTGCCAGGAAGGCTGGACAACTCTGCAGAATCGAGCGTGCCGAGCGAGCCGAGTGCGGTTCCGCTCCGGCTCTTGACCAATCCCGCCAGCTCCTCGAGGAAGAGCGGGTTGCCGCCGCTTCGCTCGACGATTCGGAACTTGTCCGCCTCGGACAGCTCGAGGCTGAACTCTTCGAGCATGAGACTCGCAGCAGCATCGTCCAGCGGGGCCAAGGGCAACACCATCGACCCATAGCGACCAGGGGGCATCACCTTCGGCGCCAGGGCTTTCGCAGTGAGCAAGAGCAGGAACGGCAACCTTCCGAGTTCGGCAAGAAGATGCTCGAGGAGCTGGCGGACACCATCCGAAGCCAAGTGGACATCGGACATGATTAGCACCACGGGGCGCCGATCGAGCTCAGCGACGAGTAACGCGGCGAACGCGAGCATGATCTCGGCTCGATTGGTGTCGCGATCCCCACCCCGCAATGGCGTCTCGTATCCGAGAGCATGCAGGAGGGCCGTCGTGTAACGCTGAATCAGGCTGTCGTTCGGATGGTTCAGGTGAACAGCGAGGCCAGCGTTGATCACGAAGGTTGCGTGCTCGAGCGGAGCGTCGACTTCGAGGACAAAGACCTGCCGGAGCACGTCGGCCACCGGCCACCAAGCATTTGCCTCGCCGTAGGGAACCGCTCGGCCTTCGATCACTCGCGCGTCGTAGTGATTGCCGATGCGAGCGCCTGCTTCCTGGACGATGCGCGTCTTGCCCATGCCGGCTTCGCCGACAATCATCGTTGCGTGGGCTCGAGAGCCCTCGAAGGCAAGGCGGGCCTGACCTTCGATCGCCGCCAGTTCACGTTCGCGGCCAACGAACGCTACCGACCGCCTACTTCTGGCCCCAGGCGGCCGAACGGGGTTGAGCGCCACCCACGCTTCCACTGCTTCTTCTCGACCTCGAGCCTTCACCTGACCGAAAGGCCGATAGGAAATGGCATCGAGTGTTGCGGCGTGCGTCGACGGCCCGACGAGCACACGGCCTGGCTCCGCTGCACTCTCGAGCCGAGCGGCCAGGTTCATGACGTCGCCCATCGCGGTGTAGTCGCCGCCTGCGCTGGACATGCCGACGAGCACCTCGCCGGTGTTCAAGCCGATGCGGAGCTGGAGCGGCGCATCTGAACTCGCAGCGAGAGTTGCCATGGTCTGCTGCATCCGCAGCCCGGCTCGCACGGCGCGTTCCGGATCGTCCTCGTGGGCAATTGGTGCCCCGAACAATGCGACGATGCCATCGCCGAGGATCTTGTCGACCACGCCACCAAAGGCGACGATGTCGGCTGCGAGGCGCTCGAAACATCGGTCGACCAAGTGTTTCACGTTCTCGGGATCGAGGGTCTCGGCGAGCGAGGTGAACCCAACGATGTCGGCGAAGAGGACGGTGACGACGCGGCGCTCTTCGTCTCCGACCGATTGCTGTGTCCCACAGTGGGGGCAGAATCGGGAGCCAGGAGGAAGCTCTCCCCCACACGACGAACACCGCATCGCCGCAGCCTAATTGGCTTGGCCTCTTGGTCAGCTATTCGTTCATGACCCTCTCGCCAAGGACTGAGCGATCCACCAGGGATCGTGGTTCGCGGACCATCGACACGAGTCTGCCCGCCGCTAGCGTTCCGCCGGTGAACCAGGCACAGAAGTCACCGGCAGGCGAAGAACTCCCGTGGTGGAAGACCGACATCGTCTACCAAGTCTACATCCGGTCCTTTGCCGATGGGAACGGCGACGGAACCGGCGACATCGCAGGGCTCCGGGCCCGACTCCCCTATCTTCGTGATCTCGGCGTCGATGCCATCTGGCTGAACCCCTGGTACAAGTCGCCGTTGCACGACGGCGGCTACGACGTCGCCGACTACCGCGACATCGAGCCTCGATACGGATCCCTCGAGGAAGCCGAAGCTCTGATCGCCGAGGCCCACGACCATGGCATCAAGGTCGTGACCGATCTCGTCCCGAACCACACCTCTTCCGAACACGAATGGTTCCAGGAGGCCCTCGCCTCGCCACCGGAATCTCCGGCCCGCAACCGCTATCACATCCTGCCTGGCACCGGCGAAGACGGGTCCGAACCACCGAACGACTGGACGAGCGTGTTCGGTGGGCCGGCTTGGTCGAGACTTGACGATGGCGAGTGGTACCTCCACATCTTCGATCACACCCAACCCGATTTGAATTGGGAGAACCCCGAAGTCATCGAAGAGTTCAAGGCGATCTTCCGATTCTGGCTCGACCGAAACGTCGACGGTTTCCGAGTCGATGTCGCTCACGGATTGGCCAAGGACATGTCGTATCCCGACGTGGGCAGCGATAGCGGAGAGTTGCTCAGCAACGCCAAGACCGTGGGTCACCCATTTTGGGATCGCGACGAGATCCACCCGATCGTGCGGGGCTGGCGAAAGGTCCTCGACGAGTTCAACGGGCCGATGATGGTGGCCGAGGCATGGGTGGCGACAGATCGCCTCCCGCTGTACGTCCGACCCGATGAGTATCACCAGTCGTTCAACTTCGACTTCCTCTCCGCCGAGTGGGACGCCGTCGAAATGCAGAACGTCCTCACCCAGTCCATTGATGCGACAAAGGCCGTAGGTGCCGCACCGACCTGGGTGCTCTCCAACCACGACGTGGTTCGCCACACCACTCGGTACGGGCTGCCGAACGACACCGACTGGCGGGCGTGGCTCCTCGATGGGCCACACGACATCCTCGACCCGGACCTCGGTTTGCGCCGAGCTCGGGCCGGCACGATGTTCATGCTCGCGCTCCCCGGCTCCGCCTACCTTTACCAAGGCGAGGAGCTCGGGCTCCACGAAGTCTGGGACCTGCCACTCGAACTCCTCGACGATCCCGTGTGGGAGCAGTCGAATCACAAGAGAAAAGGCAGAGACGGTTGCCGAGTCCCGATGCCGTGGACGAAAGCTGGGCCCTCGTTCGGCTTCGGCGAGCACGCCGGCTGGCTTCCTCAACCTGGCGACTTCGGCCAGGTGTCCGTCGAAGGGCAAACCGGTGTCTCGGGCTCGACGCTCGAGCTCTATCGGGCCGCCCTCGCACTCAGAAGGACTCACCTCGTCGTCGACGACGCCATCGAATGGCTGGATGCTCCCGACGGGATCATCGGCCTTCGCCGCGGCTCCGGCGTGGAGTGTTGGCTGAACGTCTCCGGTGCACCGATGGCGCTCGACCCCGAACGGTCTGTACTCCTCGCAAGCAACGAGATCAATGGTGAGCTGCCGCCCAACACTGCGGTCTGGCTCGCCTGATCGGCCATCCCGCCCATGTCGGCACAGGGACCCGCTGCCGCTGACGCAGAGCCCCCTCATCGACTCAGAACGAATCAACCAAAGTGCGATGGCAGTTCACCACGACGGCCCTAGCGTCTCTGTTCACACCAGGAGGAATGCAATGACTGCACCGACGTCAACGGCAACCATGGCAGCCCGCTGCGAAGCCGCAGAGAAGATCTACGGCATGGGCGACACCGAGGTTCACGCCCTCCGCCAGGTCACGGTCGGGTTCGAGGAGGGCCGATTCACCTCGATCATGGGCCCGTCGGGCTCCGGTAAGTCGACACTCATGCAATGCATGGCCGGACTCGATCGCCTCACCGGCGGTGAAACGTTCATCGGCGACACTGCAGTGTCGAGCCTCAACGACAAGGCACTCACCCGTCTCCGTCGCGACAACATCGGATTCATCTTCCAAGCGTTCAACCTGATCCCGACGCTCAACGCTCGGGAGAACATCACGCTTCCGCTCGACCTTGCAGGGACAAAGGGCGACAAAGACTGGATCGATGAGGTCATCTCGACCGTCGGCCTCACAGACCGACAGACCCATCGACCGAACGAACTGTCCGGCGGACAGCAGCAGCGTGTCGCCGTTGCCAGAGCACTGGCCAGCCGCCCGGCGATCATCTTCGGCGACGAACCAACCGGCAACCTCGACTCCAAGACCGGCGCCGAGATCCTCGACTTCATGCAGGAGGCCGTCCGGGACCTCGGCCAGACCATCGTGATGGTCACCCACGACCCG
>CAZYLX010000031.1:0-12576 GCA_964648595.1 uncultured Acidimicrobiaceae bacterium | reverse complement strand
TCAATCCTAGCTCGGCCGTGCCCACACACCAACCGTCAAGGCCGATCGCTGTGCCGGGTACTCCTCGTTGCGACCGCAGGTTCAGCATCATTCGGCCAGCCGTGGTCGCTGCGGAGAGAGGCCGCAGCAACCACGAACCGGCCCCACCGACAAGTCGGTGGACGTAAGGGTCGCCCGCCGCGGGCAACCCTTGCGAACAGCTAGCAGCCCAGGCAGTCCGAAACCTAGCAAAGGAGTAGGCAGCTGGTTGAACCGTGTCGACTGAGCTTCGGAAATATGACGAGGACATTGTCTTTTGTCACGAACTTCGTAACATTGACCGAGCTGGCGGTTAGCGAGAGGACACAAGGCGTGAACGACTATGAGTTGAGCGCCTCCTACGAGGGCCACACGGTCATCGATCCAGAAGGCGAAACGGTCGGCAAGGTCTCGCAGGTCATCTACGACGAAGCTGATGCGATGCCCGCGTGGATGGTCGTTGATCGAGGCCTGCTTCGGTCCGAGCACTACGTGCCGGCCGGCGGCGCCTACGCAACACCCGACGAGCGCGTGATCGTCCCGTTCAACAAGCGCTGGATCAAGGCCGCACCACGCGCCGACCGTTCCGGATTGACCGATCCGACGCGAAGAGAACTCCACATCCACTACCAGCTCGGCCAGACCGGCACCTGAGCCAGCGTGACCGACTGGGAACCACAGCGCTACGAGCGTTTCGCAGCGGAGCGACGCCAACCGTTCGATGATCTTGTGGCTCTCTGCCATCCTGTCGAGGGGGGAACGATCTACGACCTCGGCTGCGGTACCGGCTCGCGCACCATCGAGCTTCCCGATGCGCTCAACGCCAGCTCAGTCGTCGGCATCGACACGAGTGCTTCGATGCTCGAACGCACCGTCGCCTACGACGATCCTCGCGTCTCGTTCCGGCGCGATGACCTTCGCACGTTCGCTCCCGACAGTCCTCCCGAGCTGATCCTGTCGAACGCAGCGCTGCACTGGGTCGGCGAGCACGATCAGGTTCTTGCCGGCTGGCGAGCGCACCTCTCCCCCGACGGCCAGATGGCGGTCCAGATTCCGGTCAACTTCGACCACCCGACACAGCAACTCATCGCCGCTACGGCGGCCGACCATCTCGACTGGTTCGGAACAGATGCTCCGCCCAAGCTGATCAGCATCAACGCCCTCCGCCCCGAACAGTACGCGGAGATCCTGCACCGACTCGGAGCGACCCAGCAGAGCGTCATAATGCGGGTCTACACCCACGTGCTTCCCCGCACCCTCGACGTGGTCGAGTGGCTGCAGGGCACGACGCTCCGCCCCTATCGCACGGCGCTCGAACCGGCCAACTACGAGGCCTTCGTCTCGGACTTCTCTCAACGACTCGTCGACCACTACGGCGACGTCGCCGACTTCCTCTACACCTTCAAGCGCATCTTGTTCTGGGCCCGCTTCTGAGCAGCAGCGGTGCCAACGTGTTTGCGCCTGAGGCACCTACTCAGGCGTAGGACACCTGACAGAACCCGTGGTTGCAGTAGCCGTTCGGATTCTTTGCGAGGTACTGCTGGTGGTAATCCTCGGCGTAATAGAACTCACCGGCCGACGCGATTTCCGTGGTGATCTCACCGAAGCCGCGCTCGGTCAGACGGGCCTGGTAGGCATCGCGGCTGGCCTCGGCTGCAGCCAACTGCTCCGGGCTGTTGGTGTAGATCGCGGTGCGGTACTGACTGCCCCGATCGTTGCCCTGGCCCATGAACTGCGTCGGATCGTGGTTCTCCCAGAACACAACAAACAGCTCCTCTAGTGAGACCACACTGGGGTCGAAGACCACCAACACCGCTTCGGTGTGGCCGGTCATGCTCGTGCAGGTCTCTTCATAGGTCGGGTTCGGCGTGGTGCCGCCTGCGTACACCGCAGCCGTGGTGTACACCCCCGGCATCTGCCAGAAGAACCGCTCGGCTCCCCAGAAGCAGCCCATGCCGACCACCAGCGTGTGTAGATGCTCCGGGAACGGTCCGACCAGTGGATTGCCGTTCACATAGTGCTTGGCTGCGACATGGACGGGAATCTCACGACCGGGAAGGCAGTCAGCAGGTTCGGGAACACCTGCCGGTGTACGAGAAAGACCAAACATCACGACCTCCGAGATTCAGTAGAACAACAGAGAACCACATGATCCGCTCGAATGTTCCATCGGGCCGCCGCGTTCACGGACAGCTGAAAGCAAGTAGCCAACGTCAGGCGCCTGCAGCCTCGCCCGTACCATCGCTGGTCTCCTCGACACCGAGGATTCTGCCCAACTCTTCGAGGGCATCGAACGCCTCATCTCGAAGCTGATCGGCCAGCACAGGATCGGAGTCGGCCACACGATTGGCGTCATCAAGCAAACTCTGGGCGAGCGACAACCACCCGGCCACACTCAACTCGTCTGGTGCGGACTCAGGGGAACCCTCGGTACCACCCGTTTCCGATTCGGCATCGTCTGACAACTCACTTGGATCGAAGCCATCGATGGTGACAGCCTCGACCGCCTCGTCGAGCGAGTCCTTCATGGAGATCCGATTGCCGTTGACAGCAATGATCTGGCGAAGCTCGGGGACCGGGTTGTCGGCTTGGGCCTCGATGTACAGCGGTCGGATGTAAACGACCGTGTCTTCGACGAGCACCATCTGCATCTCGCCGAAGCGAACGGTGGAGCCGTCTCGATTTCGGAGTGTCACAAAGGGGGAAACGGTGTCGTCGCGACGGATTTCGGAGTCGATCAGATCGCCGGCGTTCAGACCTCGTTTAGTGACGTCGTACTGAAGCAGGCTCCCGGTGCCATCTGGACTGACTCGGCCCACCATGATCGCTTCCACCTCGGGACGCCCCGTGCTCGCGCCGCTGGAGTTCGGGACGAACGCCCGCTGGATGACGAATTCGGACTCTGTTTCGTCCGGTAGACGAGTCGTTCGATATTGGGGATCCATCAACGCCGACGACGTTGCCGTCTCGTCTTCTCCGCCGGTTCGGCGGGGCTGGCTCGACACTCGCCAAGCCAACGAGCCTACCAAGAAGCGGATCGGATCGCTGATCTGGTACGTGTCCCAGGTCTCGGTCTGGACCTTGAACAGATCGGTCGGATAGCGGAAGTGGTCGCGGATCTCGTCAGAAGCCTCGTCGACCGGGCTGAAGAGATCGGGGAACGCCTGGGCGTAGGCCTCGACGATCGGATCCTCGGTGTCGACGATGTAGAACTGAGCGTCCCCGTCGTAGGCGTCGACAACGACTTTCACCGAGTTCCGGACGTAGTTGTAGCCACGGGCCAGGTCAGCCCGCGGATCAACCGACGCAACGTCGACGCTCTGCGCGTAGGGGTAGTCCGACGTCGTGGTGTAAGCGTCGATGATCCAGAAGATCTGACCATCGGCGATCACCGGATACGGATCATCATCGAACTGCAAGAAGGGGGCGAGCTCGCGCACCCGTTCCTCGATGTCACGGTTGAAAATGACCCGCGTACCGTTCTCGATGAACGGGGAAATCAACGGATCGAGTTGCTGGAAGCGAAGCGAGAAGGCGAGTCGGCGCACGAAGCCGGACATGCCGACACCGCCAGTGCCCTCATAGCGATAGTCGACAGAATCGGCCACCTCGATGTCGCGTTCGTCTCGGGTGGCGCCCACAATTGCGTACCCACCGAAGTTCTCATCGAAGTAGATGCGGGGCTGGTCGAGGTCGATGACGAGATCCTCAGCGATCACCTGTCCCCGACCGATCCCTCGTACGGCATAGTCGGGCAGGCCGCGACCGTCGCTGGTGTTGGCAGAGGCGACGGCGACACCAAAACCGTGAGTGTTGACGATGTGCTGGTCCTCCCAGCTCGATCCCACCGACGACAGGCTGAGGCTGCGAGCACCGATCGTGACGGGTCGCAGGCCGTCGGTGAAGAGGTACTGCCCCTCGTCGAGGGGATCGGCGAAGGTGTAGGTCTGACGACCGGCTTCGCTGCGGTTGAAGTCCTCGGCCGCGAGACCCGGGTCGAGGATCGAGACCGTGCCGAAGACATCGGCGTTTGCTGATACCTGCTCCGAGGTGAGCGCTGGCTCATACGGGAAATCGACGCTGGACAGCCCGTCCTCATCGAGTCCGTACGCGTAGCGGGTGGCATCGATGTTGAAGCCGATGTACTCCTGCTCGCGCTCTGACTGCTCCGGCTCCACTCGCAGACGCTGGAACAAAGCAGGGAACATCGTCGCGACGACAACGTGGCTCACAGCCCACAGGCCGACAGCAACCACCGGGAGCACCCAGCCAGCTCGACGAATGTTCCAGACGAACAGCACAGCACCGAAGACCGAAACCAACGCCAACAGATTCAACGCCGGCAACTGAACCTCGACGTCGGTGGTGAGTGCACCGTCGTACAGGCCCCGCTGAGAGGTCACCAGGTGATAGCGATCGAGCCAGTAGGCGAGCGCTCGAATCAGCGCAAGCACGGCGAGCAGCACAGAGAGGTGAACCTTCACTCCGCTCGTTGCCCGATGGTTCGCAGCAGCAGAAGCTCTGATGCCTCCGTTGAGATAGTGGGCGATCAAGGAAACGACCAGCGCGAAGACCAGGGCCGAGAAGAAGAAGTCGACCAAGAACGTCCAGAACGGCAAACGGAAAACGTAGAAGCCGGCATCGCGCTCAAACAGCGGATCCAACCGCCCGAAGTCGCCCCCGTTCCGGAACAAGAGCCAGGTTCGCCACTCGCCAGATGTCTGAGCTCCAGCGAACAACCCGAACAGCGTTGCGACCCCGATCCGTAGACGGCTGCCGTAACCCCCGATGAGTTCGTGATACCGCTCGATCAGGTCTTCTTCCGGCGACTCGGGACGTTCGGTCGGGGCGATTCGATCAGCGATGAAAAGGTTCACCCACAACAACAACCCGAAGATCAGCGCGAACCCGACCCCGAGCACGAGCTTGGTACCCAGGATGGTCGACCAGACCGAGGTCAGGTCGAGCGAATCGAACCAGAGCCAGTCGGTGTACAGCTGGGCCAGCCCACTGGCCGACAGGAAGAGGACCAGCAAAATCCCGAAACCGACCAACACCAAAGTGCGGATTCGCGATGAACGGGGTGAACGGGCAGAATCTCGAACCGGACGCATCAGCGCAGAAGGGTACAAGCCCACAAGGCGTGCGACGGATCAGGCCCCCTGTTCAGGTCCGAGGAACGACGAGGCAGCGGCAACCGGGTTGACCCGTCGGGTGGGTCCGACCGGTGGGAAACGCATCCGGCTTGACCACGTCATCGGCCAGGGTGTCGTCGAAGCAGTCCGAGTTCGGTTCGAAGCGGGGATCGCTGATCCACTCCACCGGGACTCCGACGGCAAGAGCGGCATATCCCCCGAGAGCGAACGCCTCGGCGAGCACGTCGTCGGTGAGCCCGGGAACGTCGGTCAAGCGGACATCGCGGTAGTGCGCCCGAAGCGGTTCGAGCGCATCGTCGACGTCGGCGGCAGCAGCAACCGAATCCTCCACCCTGGAGCGGAGCGGCTCGAACACGTCGGCAACCAAGCGTTCAACGAGCGGATCGACTTGCGACTCGGAAATCGCTCCGTCGTGCATCGCAGCGCCGAGAGCAGCCGTGGACTGGATCGCCGGCGCCACGGCATCGAGGTAGCGCTGCCGTTGTTCATCAGACGATGCGAGATCGTCGACCGACATGTGTTTCGATCGCTGGAGACGGTCGAGCAGATCGCTCTGTTCATCGGCCATCACCCGCTTGAGCTTGCGTCGGAGATCCGCGCCGTGTCGGGTCATTGCCACGTCACGGCTGAGGAACGGAGGTGGCACATCGATCGTGACCTCCTCGTTGCCGCCGTCGTTCGTTTCGCCATCGTCCGCGACCGATTCCTGTTGGACGTTGTCGGCTGTGTTCTCCGCGGCGGCTGCTGCGGTCGGCTTCGACGGTGCCGGATCCTCTGCGGCTGCATCAGCAGAGTCAGCATTCTTCGTCTTCGACGGCTTCGACTTCTTCTTCGCCCTGGCCGGCGCCAATGCAGCAGAACCGGAAGCGACAACAGCACCTGGCCCAGCAGCCCTGGCCCGAGCTGCGTCAAGCTCGATCTCGAGTTCGCGAATCTGAGCCTCATCGTCAGTCGGGGCATCCGGGGTGGCAAGCGCCTTCAGTGCCGCCTTCGCTTCCGGAAGGGCAACGTCGAGCTCCTTGATGGACGAGTCAAGCTGACGCCGGACATCCTGCAAGGCCCGACCGAGGCGGTCACGCGCCGCCTTTGCCTGGTCGACCTGTTGACGACCCTGTCGGCGGCGGATGACCAGATCGTTCAAGACCTTCTCACGAACACGCTGAGCCTCGACCACCATCAGCCGAGCTGTCTCACGCGCACTCTCCTGAGCAGCCAACGCATCAGCTTCCGCTTCAGCTCGGACGCGGGCCGCGTCGGTCTCCGCCTCGCCCCGGATTGTTGCGGCATCCTCAGTCGCCGATGCCTGGAGACGCTCGGCCTCGGCTTCAGCATCGGCGGAAACCGCAGCGGCGTTGTCGCGGGCCTCCGCAGCTGCCTTCTCCGAACCAGCAGCGAGGCGATCGGCCGAGGCTCGAGCCTCCGTCAGCATCGCCTCGGCTTCGCTGGTTGCCGCTGCCTCCGTGTCCGCCGCCGTCTGCTTCGACGCGGCGACACGTTCAGTCGACTCGGTTTCCGCCGACCCGCGAAGCTCGGCGAGCGCCTGCTCCTCGGACGAGCGCCGATCAGCGAGCTCGGTGTCTGCTTGCTTGCGGAGGTCGGTCAACTCAGTGTTGACGCGAGCCTGCATCGCATCGACCGCCTCGGTCCGACGCTCCGCGTCGGCCTCAGCGTTGGCAACGATGGTGGCCGCTGATCGCCGGGCTGTCTCCAGCACTCGAGTGGTCTCTTCGCCCAGCAGCTGCATGGCCCGAGCCTCATCGAAGGGCTCAGCGTCAGCGGAAGCATCGGCCGCGGCATCCTCGAGCTCATCTTCCAGCGAGCGGATCGTCTCGTTCAGATCGTCGATCTGCGCTCGGGCCTCGCGGAGATCTGCGCCGCCACTCTCAGCGTTCTGCGCTGTATTCCTCAGTGCACCTGCGATCGCACGAAGATGGGTGTCGACCTCATCGCTGTCGTACCCGCGAAGCTTCGACGAGAACGATCTCAAAACCGCTTGGGGGTCGAGCACATGGTCGTCGCCGTTGGACATTCCCGCATCGTAGGTCGCCTAGAGGTTGCCGGCGGCGAACTCCTCGATCGCCTGGGTGTCTCCACCCAGAGTGGCCAACACTTCGAGTACTTCCTCGAGGTCGTCGACCGCGATGATCCGGAGGTCCTTGCCGGCCCGCTCCCTCACACGAGCGAGCTGGTCCTCACCCAGTGCGCGAGGGACGATGAACACTTCGATGCCGAGATCTCGCACGGCCGCCGCCTTCTGAGGCACGCCGCCAACCGAACCGACGGCGCCGTCAGGCGACATCGTGCCTGTCACCGCGACCCGGCTGCCGCCCGTCAATTCACCTTCGGTCAGTTGGTCGAGAACGGCGAGCGTGAATGCAAGGCCAGCCGATGGACCTCCGACGGAACCGCTGTCGATCTCGACGTCGAAGGGCAGATCGTTGTTCATCTCGACTCGGGTCTGCGGGGCAACACCGAGGAAACCCACGGATGGATCGTCCTCACGACCGCCCAACGTGATCTCGATGATCTCTTCATCACTGGTTGTGTGGCGCTGAACGGTCAACTCGATGACCTCGCCTGACGGCCTCCCTCCGAGGTTCGCAACGAGATCGGCGTCGGTCAGGATCTCTACCCCGTTGACAGCGAGCAGCACGTCGCCTCGTTCGAGTACGCCGTCGGCAACGCTGTCGCCGACGACCTCGGCAACGAACACGCCCGTCGGTGTGATGGCGTCGTACCCCAGCTCCTCCAGAGCAACCGCAACGGCGACCTGTTTCGAGTCGGTCATTGCCTCGAGATTGGCCGCCCGGTTCTCTTCGGGACTGCGGTCGCCATAGATGACTTCCTCCGGTACGACCTCGGCATCGTCGTCGTTGAGCAACCAAAGGTATTCCCAGAGGTTCGGACGACTCCGAAGACGGACGGTGGTGAACAGCACCTCGCCATCGCTCGGGAAAGCATCGAGACCCTCGACGACCACAAGCGACTCAGTGTCGCGTGCTGAACCAGGGACGAGAGCCACATACGGGGTCGTGTAGAAGAAACCACTGATGATGCCGATACCAAGCAGCGTCCCGAGTACCCAGCCGGCTCGACGGATGTTGCGGCGCTGTACCGAAGCGAACGTGTCCCCGACCTCAGCAAGACCGCCAGGGGCTCCGGCAGCGTCGGGTGAGCCGACTACGCTCGGCTGATCTGAGGACGCCCCGCTCTTTGGTTCATCAATACTTGACTCTTCGGTCACACGATCTCCCTCGGATGCCATCGAGCATGCCGACGCATTCGAAAGCACGACCCATCATGGATCCGTACACCGCAAACACCCGTAAAGACGTCAGAAGAATCCGACAACCCTGGTTCCGGCGCATCCTGGCGCCGTTCGGCTTGGCATCGACCGTGATCATCGTTGGGATCACTGCTGCTGCGGTCACCGTGATCGCGTTCATGGGTGTCTTGTTCCTCATCGAGCAGGCCGTGGGCTGACGGCTCGCAGTTCTGAACGGCACACGACCGCCACCGGGGTGACGGTCGTGTGCAGATCAATGGACGGGTGCGTTTGGATGAACGGTCTCAGCGGCCGAACAGACCTCGGCGTGCGCCAACATCGCCGTTCGAGTCACCGGCGGGAGGTGCCGCGGGAGGTGCCGTCGGGGTAGCGGTCGACACTGAAGGATTTGGAATCGAGACCTCGGGGGCCGCAGCCTCTCTGGCCTCGACAACCTCGGTGACTGCGGCTGGCCCGGGGGCGGCCGCAACGGCGGGCGTAGCAGCAGGGGCAGCCAGCGATGGCCCGGAAGCGGTGAGCTCGACTCGGAAGTACGGGCGGTACTCGAAGGTCACCTGCTCCATGCGGAAGATCTTTGCTTCCTCTACGCCTTGGTCGTTGCGGAGCTGCTCCACGAATGCCACGGCATCATGAACCTCGTCGGCCTGGTGGTATCCCGGGCTGCCATCGGCACCTCGGTAGATGACCATGTGTGACATGTTGTTTCCTTTCAGTTCGTCCAGTCAGCGCACCCCACTCGCTGAACCCCCTAGCATTCCAGATCTTGTGACGTTCCACCACCCCCCAGGTCGAATAACCCGACCGAGCGACATTGTCGAGGCGGGGTACCGGGGAAACATCGACCTCGTCGAGGCCGCGGCCGGATCACCCGAGGCTCCCCTTCGATTTGCCGCTCTCGGTGCGCTGCTGCGCCTCGATGTTCTGGATGGCGCCCGGCTCGAAGCCTTCGCCACTGACCCTGACCCAAGCGTTCGGCGTCGCGCCGCCGAGCTGGCTCCTCGCATTCCCGATGCGGGGACACTGGAAATCCAGCTAGTCGAAATGCTGAGCGACGAGCCGGAGATCGCTGAGATCGCGGCCTTCGCTCTTGGCGAGATCGGCTCATCTGGCACCCATGTCCTGCAGCCTCCGACGATCGCCGCTATCGAGCGCACCGTTCGCTCTCACGACGATGCGTTGTGCCGCGAAGCAGCCGTGGCTGCTCTCGGCGCCTTGCACACCGGACTCGACACGATCCTCGCAGCGTGCGCCGACAAGGCGACGGTGCGGCGGCGAGCCATCATCGCCCTGGCGCCATTCGAAGGCGCCGAGGTTGACGCCGCCCTCGAAACGGCCCTTTCAGATCGCGATTGGCAGGTTCGTCAGGCAGCAGAGGATCTGAGCGGCTGAACGTTCGGCGCTACCTCAGCATTGCGACCGGGCGAGCTCAGCGCCTCGTGCGGCTGGTCATGAACATCGCCCGGACATCATCGAAGGACTCAATACACGTCCCTGCTCCCAGAACAACCGCTTCCAGCGGCTGTTGGACCAGATGCACATCGACGTGAGCTTCAGCAGCCACCCGATCTGCCATGCCCCGCAGCAGCCCACCGCCGCCGACGAGATGGATCCCACGGACGATCAAATCCTGGGCCAGTTCGGGCGGCGCCGACCCAAGACACGACACCACCGAATCGACCATGGCGGTGACCGGCTCGTCGATGGCTTCCCGCACCTCGTTGCTGGTGAGCACGACCATTCGAGGAAGCCCGCTTGTCATCTCCCGCCCTCGAACCTCGGCCTCGAATTCCTGATCAGCCGGCCAGGCCGAGCCGATCGCCAACTTGATCTGCTCGGCGGTTTGTTCGCCGACCGCGATGCCGTGCACGCGACGAACATGGTTCTGGATGGCTGCATCGATGTCGAAACTCCCGACCCGAACTGCTTCCAATGCAACGACCCCGCCGAGCGAGATGAGCGCCGTCTCGGTGGTACCGCCCCCGATGTCGATCACCATGTTTCCGATCGGAGATTCGATGGGCAGATTCGACCCAATCGCAGCAGCCATCGGCTGTTCGAGCAGATGAGCTTCGGTTGCTCCGGCGCGGCGAGCCGCCTCGCGGACAGCTCGCTGCTCGACCGCGGTAATGGCCGAGGGAACGCAGATCACAACGCGTGGGCGGTTGAAGCGGCTCACGCCGGCGCGATGAAGCACGAGACGGATCATGCGTTCGGTGATCTCGAAGTCAGTGATCGCCCCCTGGCGGAGCGGCCGCACTGCGACGATGTGGCTGGGCGTCTTGCCGATCATCTTCCACGCATCGCGCCCGATCGCCAGCACATCGCCAGAACGCTGGTTCAACGCAATCACCGATGGCTCGTTCAGGACGATTCCCTCGCCTCGCGCGTACACGAGCGTGTTCGCAGTGCCGAGATCGATGGCGAGATCGCGACTCATCCGGCAGGTGTCGTCGACGGTGTTTCGCCGACCTCTTCCAAGTGCTGGGGCTCGAGCCCCCACGACTCGCCGCCTTCCCACCGTTCCTTCTTCCAGATCGGAACCGTGGCTTTCAGCGTGTCAATGCCGAAGCGAGCGGCCTCGAAGCTTGTGGCTCGATGTGGTGAGGAAACGGCGACAATCACCGCTGATTCGGTCACGGGCACGTATCCGATCCGGTGGATCAGGGCCATCCGTCCGATGTCTGGCCACTGCTCGCGTGTAGCGGCGACGATGGCATCGAGGCGTGGAACGACTTGCTCCTCGTACGCCTCGTACTCGAGGCGATCGACGTCGGGGCGGCCCGACGAGTGATCTCTGGCGGTTCCCGAGAACACCACAGCCGCTCCACATGTCGGAAGAACGACCCAGCTCGATGCATCATCGAACGGCAGGGGACCGTCGACGATGCCCGTCCAGTTGTCATCGGTGGGAAGAAGCACGGTCACCATCGTAGGCAGGGCGAGACGTTTGTGATAGCAGTGCGGGCGTGACCCTGGAAAGCCCATGCTGACAAGGGATTCGAGGCCCGCGGCCGACCACCACGGCTCGCGTTGTAAGGTCACCGGCTGTGAGCGACGAGGACTTCGAGCCTTTCGTTGGCGGACCGCCTCCCGACCCGTCGGACCGCACCTGGCGACATCCGTCCGAGGTTGCGGCACAGGCAAGTGCCGACCAAACGAGCGCCGGTGACCCGGCAGGGCTGTCTCGCGTTCTGGGTTTCCTGCTGGCCGGCTCACTCGGCGCCGCGGCTTGCCTGACCATGGTGGCCATCGTGCAGACTCGCATCAGCTCGAGTGCCCCCGAGGCTGCCGCCGGGGCCGCTCGAGGTGCCGAGGCGTTCGATGTGGTGGGAGCGGCGATCGCCAGCCCTGACACAACGGCGCCGCCGGCGATCGTGTCAACGACCAGCCCAGCCGTCCCCGACGTCGCCAGCACCGCTGCGCCATCACCGATCGTCCTGCAAACTGCCGCCGAACTCGTGGTCCCGGTGTACGTCGGGGGCATGTTCACAACGAGCGGCGTGATGTTCAACGGCTATCTCCTCACGAGTGCACGTGCGATCGGGAATCAACTCAGCGTCACCACCACTGACGGAACCGAATCGACCGTCGCCTACCTGATCGGTATCGATCTCTTCTCTGATCTCGCCGTCTATCGACCAGCAACTCAGATCCGAACGACGAGCGCGTACGAGTCGATATCGACCAGTCCCGCCGTTGACGATCCGGCATGGTTCGGCCCATCGACGGACGCAACAAAAGAGGCAGAGGGAGGCGATCGCGTCTCGGTCGCCGCGTTCTCAGCAAATCAACTGGTCGTCGCTGCCGGGACGATCATCGGAACTGACCGACGAGCATTGACTCCCGACGGCCAGCCGCTCGTCGGCCTCATCGATACGACCGTTCGGCGACCGGAGCACGCCGCGGGGAGTTTGCTCCTCAACGACGATGGAGAGCCGATCGGCATCGTCGTTGATTCATCGAGTTCCCTCGCCAGCGCTGTTCCCGTTGGCGCCGCCGCCGAGATCGCCGACCGGCTCGCCGAACAAGGGTGGGCCAACGCAACATGGATCGGGTTCGTCGGCACGGACCACGACCGCGGTGTGGAAGTCGTCGATGTCACTGTTGGTGGCCCGG
>CAZYLX010000030.1:0-12621 GCA_964648595.1 uncultured Acidimicrobiaceae bacterium | reverse complement strand
CGACGAAGGCGAACTCCGTTTCGAGATCGACGGTGTTCCGATCCGCGCACCGATAGACATCGGTTCTCCTGTTGATGGGCCGACCCATGTCAACAATCTCGTCGACCGAGCCGAGTTGATCCGTCGCCTGCCTTCGACGATCGACTGGGACCGGCGCCAGGCAGACGACTGGGCCGACTACGCCCAACGAATGCCGGTCATCGTCGACGTCGCGATCGCGACATTGACCGATCCAGCGCTGAGCGACATGACCGAACATCACCGTCGAGGCCACCTCTCGCCCCGTTCCGGCGGACAGTCGTAGGACCGGCGCGAATAGGCCATCCAGCCTATTCCGCTCAACTTGCGGATGCCGAAAAGCCGATGTCGTTTGGGTGACGACACAGAACGCACGGAAAGAATCGCAACGATCGCGACCAGGCGTCATCGCCGTCGTCGCCACGCTCATGGTTGCCGCCATCGCAACACTCGGCACGACACCTTCCGGCGCAGCAACATCAGGCGCCACGTACAACCCATGGGGTTTCCAGGATGGCCAGACCCTCACCGAGGCAGAAGCCTCGGCGGTGCTCCTCCACCAGGTCAACATGCAACGGGCGCTGATCAATCTTCCTGCCCTGGCGATGTCCTCAGACCGATCGGGGGCCCAGTGCTCGGTGAACTCGATCGTCATCAACAACAACTTCCGGCACTACGGCGAGTGCATTCCGTCGAACCACTACGAGAACATCTACGGCAGCTTCAGTACCGGCTCGGCGGTCGTCGAAGCGGCCGGTCCGTGGACCACAAGCACAAGTGGACACAACGAGGCCATGTACTCGCCGAACACCACCCATGCACAGGTGGCGGTTCGATGCAGCTCGCAGGGCGACTGGAACACCGAGGGCTACGTCGCCTTCCAGCCGGTCAACGCAAACGGCTACACCTCAGCACGGTCGTCTCGGGCGAACGTGCCGCTGCTCTCCCAAGTCGACTCGATGTACGCGGCGACCGGTGTGTCCTGCCACGGCTCGACCATCCGCTTCCGCCTTGCGTCAGATCTCCGAGGCAACGGCGGTTACCTCGTCCCCGGTGAGCGTGCGATCGACACTGCGACACCGCAACTCTGGCACCGCTTCCAGGTCGCCCGCTTGTACTCCGCCTACTTCGACCGAGCGCCAGATGCCGGCGGCTGGGCCTTCTGGAACCAGCACTCGGTCGACGGAATGACTCTGTGGCGAACGTCTGACTTCTTTGCCGACTCAAGCGAGTTCAAGCAGACCTATGGCGCCTCGCTCTCCAACCAAGCGTTCCTCGGGCTCGTCTACCAGAACATCCTCGATCGTTCACCGGATGCCAGCGGTCTCCAGTACTGGCTCCAGCGCATGGCCACGGGGACGACCCGAGGCGAGGTCATGGTCTTCTTCTCGGAATCGCCTGAGTACATCGGGCAGGTCGGTCCGTCGATCACCGGCAGCTGCTGGGACGGCAGCGTCACCTCGTCATACCTCTGTGCTGCGCCGAACACGGTTGCGCCTTCCGGCTGACCGAAGCTACGCAGCGATCTGGACCACGGTTGCTCGCCCCCGCGCTACGGCAACTGCTCGGCCAACAGGATGAGCGCTCAGGTCAGGAACCTGAACGCGAACCACTTCGCCCTCGTTGCGAGTCGGGTTCACCAACACCACGGTCGCTGCGGCCAGAAGACTGGCGATCGTTGACCCGAACCGTCGGGCCGAGTTGGGCACACAACTGACGACCAGCGGTCGCCCGAGACGCTGCGCCTCTTCGATGCGCCCGGCAAGGTCGGCGTCGTCGAGGGTGTCTGCGTCATCGATCACACAGGCACGATCTCCCAGCGCCCGACTGATGGTTGTCAGCGTCGTTGTCCGGCCACCCTCCGGGTGGGCGAGGACCACAACGGGGTGCTGCGGCGAAACGGCGATCCAGTGTGGAGCGAGATCGACATCGAGCCCAACGGGCACTCGCCAGCCGTCGCCCGCGACCTCAGCGGGAGGAAGCTCGGCCCGTTCCACTCGAGCTCCGAGGACGCGAACCGAACTCGGCCACGCCCGATCGCCGCTCGTTCCCGTGAGCCGATGTGCGAGCTCACTCCGGGCATCATCGGACATCGATGCGACCATGCCGACCAGACCCGAGACCGGGTCGATGCACCGCGCTCCTTCGAGGCTGGGCACTTCGGAAGCTCGCAACCCGAACGACAGGTAGCTGCCTGGATCGGCCAAACGGTGAATCACCCGCTGGCCAAGATGAGCAGCGGCACGTTGAGGGACATCGCGATCTGCCCGAGCCGTCACCACGATCGACACGCCCGCTGAGCCTCCCCGGCGAACCAGCCGAACCAATCCCTCGACGGCCGCAGGCCCCGCTTGATCGCCAACAGCGTCGGCGACCGCCTGCCAGTCGTGGATCACGACGACCAGCGGCCCCGGCACGACCAGCAACTGCTCGACGGCTTTGACCAGACGCTCGGGCTCCGAGACGCTGACGATGTCAATCACTGGCTCGAGTTCGAGCAACGTACGCAGCGTCGTTCCCTTCGCCGAGCCGTCGAGCGCGAAGACCGGCACCGGCCTGCGACCCGGCCGATCGAGCACCGAACACACTGCGACCTCAGCGGTTGCCGCGATCGTTTGCTCCTCGAGACCCATGATCAACAAGCCGTCGGTGTCTGAATCCCAGGCGAGGAGTGCCATACGCCGGCGGTCAGGGTCATCGAGCAAACCGAGCGGGGCTCTCGAGTCCGCTCGATCTCGGAATCCGTCGGGTCTCGGAACCGGGAACGCAACGGTGGACATCGTTGGCGCCCAGGGAGCCGGAGCTCGAGTGGCGCGCAACATCTCTCCCACCCGAACAATCGTGTCAACCAGCGATGCATCGTCCTCTGCGCATCGATCTTGCCGCTCGGTCTTGCTCACCTGACCGGCAGCCAGGAGAAGGCCGACCTCAGCGATCGACTGACGGGCAGCCTTCGAGATTCCGACACACTCGTGGAGCCCGAACGATTCGGCACTCACGCTCTCGACTGGACCGTCGATGCATGCCACCTGCAGGAGCTCACACGTACCGCCCCTCCGGACAAGCGCCCGTCCAGGTACCGATGGCAGATTCGCTGCGTCCGGGCGGTCGATCACATCGACACTGTCTGCTCGGTCCTGCACACGAAGGCACAGTCGAAGGTTGGTGTTGGCCCTGATCTGTCCCGTCACCACTCCCGCCGGACGTTGTGTCGCCAGGACCAGATGAACACCGAGCGAGCGTCCTCGGCGAGCGATGTCGACCAGACCGTCGAGGAAGTCCGGAAGCTCGTCAGCCAGCGCGGCGAACTCATCAACGATCACGACCAGACGGCCGAAGGCCCGCTGGTGCGACCGGTCGATGTCCGCCACATCGCTCACCTCCATGTCTCGTAGGCGATGTTCGCGATCCAATACCTCGGCTCGGAGTCCGCGCAACGCCCGCGCTGCTTCGGATGGGTCGAGGTCGGTGACGACCGCAGCAACGTGGGGCAACGTCGCAACCGCATCAAATGCTCCCCCGCCCTTGAAGTCGATGAGTACGAACGAGACGAGATCGGGCGGTTGTTCGATGGCCATGGCAACCACGAGGGTTCGCAACAGCTCGCTCTTGCCCGAGCCGGTCGTTCCGGCCACCAATGCGTGCGGGCCGTCGACGACGAGGTCGACCTCCAGCGGGCGGTCCTCTCCCGCTCCGATCGTCGCTTTCAACGACCGGCTGGTAGCCCGTGCCCACTGCTGCTCGACGATCGCGGGGGCGTCAGATCCGGGGCCCCGATCGACGGCTCTATCGACGCCGCTGAGTCGATTCACATCGCCGAGTAGCACCGACGCCGGGAGCCGAGCGGACACCGAAACAACCTCGGGGTCGTCGAAGCCAGCAAGCCATCGAGCCATCACCTCGGTCTCCCGAGCATCGAGGCGGTGCCAGCGCAACCGTTGCGTGATCTGATCATCGACCAAGCAGCCAAGACCGTCGGCGGCCACCTCGAGACGCGACCCACACCCAGCCGGGACCTCATGTTGCTCACCGATCCACAACAATCTCGTGCCGGCCACCCGGCCAGAGAGAACCTTGGCCAAAAGACCAGCACGTGACGGCTCGGCACCGTCGACGATCACGAGCCTTGGACCGTCGAGATCGAGCGAGGTGAGCAGCCGATCCTCGGGATCCACATCGGTGACCACGCAGGCGACGAGGGAGGGTGCCCACTTCAGCCAATCCCAGTCCCGACACCGATCTGCCGTCGTGACCAAGACCACCCCGAGGTCGGCGGGACCGATCGCGGTGATGGTCGAGATCACCAACCAGCGAGCGGCGGCGAGGCCCTGCTGGCGATCACCGCACACGGCAAGCCCGCCGCGATCACCGCACTCGACGACGATGGGAACGTCGGCCAGCCGAACCTCGGGCGTCGCGGTGAGGTCGGCCGGCAACGCGAGACGACTCGTCGGCATGGCCATCTCGATGGTGCCGTCACCGAGCACCAGACCGATCGATTCGTCGGGCCCGAGTCTTCGACTCCAGGGCGACCGAGGACCATCGACCATGGCGAGGAGATCGGCGGGGCTCTGCTGGCTGCAACGTCGACCTGAGGTTTCGGCACCGACCCACGCGGCACGGACCCGTTCGAACTCGACTCGGACCGCGACCATCGCCTCAGCCCTGCGCCGTCGGCCTCGCCACGCCGACAGCTTCGATCCGAGCCAGCGACCGATCACGGCCATGCTCGACAGACCAGCAAGAAGGGCGAAAATCGGCGAGAAGAACACGGCCGCCACTCCGGCGGTCAGCGCGGAGGTGGCAACAACGGCAAACGGGAAACCGGGAGCGCCACGAGTTGGCTCCGGCACCACTGCGGTGAAGGCCGGCGCCTCGACATCGACCTCACGAGGAAGGGAACGACGAAGGGCCGTCATTCGACCATCGACGCCAGGCCGGCGATCGCGTCGGGGAGGGCGCGGATCCACCATGTCGATGAGGTCGCCTTGGGCGAACCGCTCGATTGCCACACCAGACAACGCTGCGGTCGTTCCCCCTTTGCCCGAGAACAGAACGTCGACCGCGTCCCGACCGGGCAACCGCACACTCCACGCTCGATCTGCGGATCCAACATCATCATTCAACATGCGTTCAACGTAAATGAACGTACTTAAAACCGCAACCCATCGTGTCGTCAGTAGAGGGCGGCAGCCATCCGATCGAGTATCTCGTCCAGGATCGAACGACTCGTCGCGACATTCAGGCGGGCGAACCCAGCGCCATCCGCGCCGAAATCGAGCCCAGGCGACAGCGCCACTCGGGCGTCGTTCATCACGACAGAAGAGAACTCGTCGTCGAGCTCGAGCCGACGACCATCGAGCCAGGCCAAATAGGTCGCTTCCGGCTGGTGCCATCGCACGCCGGGGAGATCATCCCGAAGTCGATGGCCGAGGTGGGTGAATTGCTCGATCAGATGGGCACGCAGCGCATCGAGCCACGGACCACCCTCTCGCCAGCAAGCCAGCGTCGCCTCGGCGGCCAAGGTGTTCACATGGCCCCTCAGTCGCGCGGGATGACGATCGAACTCTTCCATGACACGGTCGCTACCCACGTGGGCGACGGCGCAGCGCAGACCGGCCAGATTGAACGACTTGCTGGCCGAGGACACCGTGACACTTCGTTCGGTCAGGCCAGGCACCGTTGCAACCGGACGATGAGCTGCGCCCAGGTGCACCAGGTCCGCCCACACCTCGTCGCTGATCACCAGCAAGTCGTTGGCGGCCGCAACATCGGCGAGGCCGTCGAGTTCAGCGTCATCGAAGACGCGTCCGGTCGGATTGTGGGGGCTGCACCACACGACCGCAGCGGTTCGCTCGTCGATGACGTCGGCCAAGACCGCTGGATCGAATCTGCCATCGACGAGCGGGCAGCCAACGATGCGCCTCCCTGCCGATTCGACCACCTTGATGAACGGTGGATAGACCGGAGTGATCAGCACGATGCCATCGCCGGGATCGGTGAGATGCCAGATCGTGTACTCGAGGGTGTGGAGCACATCATTGAAGAGCAGGAGCCGATCCTCTTCCGGGCGCCAGCCGTGCATCCGGTCTTGCCAATCGGCGAATGCTGCCGGCAGCTCCCGGACCGCACGCAGGTTGTAGCCGATGTCGCTTCGGTTGATCACGCGCCGCATGGCGTCGAGAGCGCAGTCGGGACTCATGAAGTCCATGTCTGCCACCCAGGCCGGCAGAACGTCGACGCCGTCCCGGCTCCACTTGCTTGCGTCGAGCCCTCGCAACCGTCCGAGTTCAGCGCCCTTCAGTTCGGACGATGAGTCGGCGGTCATGGCCTGATCTCGAAGTAGCGGTTGCTCACGTCCTCATCGAACTCCCGGAACGCGAAGGACGAGAAGCCTGCCCCCTCGACGAGGCCCCGCAACCGTTCGGGATGCAGCCCGAGCGTTCCCAGTCCCGCACCGTCAGGCTCCGAAAGGGCCGAGTTCATGCAGTAGATGACCGACATCGAATAGAAGAGGCTGATCATTGGGTTGCGACGATTCTCCTCGAACGTGGGCGATGCCTTGATGTCGGCCACCAGCCACACGCCATCATCCGCAATTGCTCGTCGTGCCGCAGCAACGGCATCTGCGGGCCTCGGAATGTCATGGAGAACATCGAGTGTGAGCAAGAAGTCAACGGACCCCGGCTCGAGGTCATCGAACGTCTGCTCTTCGAACGACAGATTGGCGAACCCCAGATCCGCTGACCGTTCCCGTGCTGAAGCGATCGCCGGAACCGAGGGGTCGATCCCGACAAACGTCGAGTTGGGGAACGCGGCGGCCATGACACAGGAGGCAACACCACTTCCACAGCCGGCGTCGACCACCCGAATGCCGGCCTCGAGCCGCTCGATCAAACCGTCCACCGACGCCAAGACGACGGGAACCAAGAAGTGCTGCTGGCGGCCCGCCGACATCGACGCCTGCATGTGGGCGGTGTCGTGGCCGTGGTCGCCCCACCCGAATCCAACCCCGGTTCGGAAGGACTCGGCCAACCGATCGATCGTGTCCCTCGAGACCGGCGCCCCGAACACAGCACCCGAGAACGATGGATGGTCGGGCTGGCCGAGCACGACAGACATCTCCGCCGACAGACCGAACCGCTCGGCATCCCCGTCGCGTTCGTGGGTGACCATCCCACCAGCAGACACGGCGTAGAGCCACTCGCGAACCCACCGCTCCTCGACCCCCGCTGCCGAGGCCACTTCGCTCGACGTCCGTGCGACGGCGTCGGCCATTGCCTCGAACAAGCCAAGCCGCTCCCCCAGATGAAGCATCACGGACAACATCTCGCCCTGCTTGACCTGGTAAACGGTGTAGGTCGCGAGCGGCAGCAGCTCTGGATCAGGCTCGGGGAGTTCCGCAGAGGCCGGTAGAGAGTCGGAAACGGAGTCGGTCACATGTTCCATCGCCGGATCCTCTCACGCCAGCACACACCGGCGCACGAACGACATCAGCCGGTCAGTTCATCGAGCTCCTCGGACAACTCCATCCACTGGATCTCGGCCACGCGAAGTTCGGCCTCCAACACGGCGAGATCGGCTCCGAGCCTGGCCAGCGCTTCGTGATCGCTCGTTGAAACCTCGAGCTCTTGGAGCACGGCAGCCTTCCGCTTTTCGAGCCGCGCCACGGTCTTCTCTGTCTTGCGAATCGCGTTGCTCAGTGCATTCGGTGTCCGGCCGCCGGCGCGAGTGCGCGTGTCACCCTTGTTCTGCCGTTTGCTGTTGGCGGCCGAGACGCCGCTCGTCCCTCCAGACGATCCTGAGACTCGCTGCGTTCGACGATGCTCGTCCCAAGCATCGAATCCTCCCGGCCAGCGGGTGACCGCGCCCTCGCCATCGATGACCAGTGCGTCGGACACCACGCGATGCATGAACGCTCGGTCGTGGCTCACGACAACGACAGCGCCCGGCCAGTCTTCGAGGAAGTCCTCCAGCGAGCGGAGTGTCTCCAGATCAAGATCGTTGGTCGGCTCATCGAGCAACAGGACGTTCGGCTTGGCCGCCAGAGCCTGCATCAATTGCAGGCGGCGACGCTCGCCCCCCGAAAGGGTCCGAACCTCGGCCCACTGCGCATCGGAGTCGAACCAGAACGCTTCCAACAAGCGAGCATCGGTCCAGTCCGGCGACCGATGTGGGCCGGCGACCACCTCGCGCACCCGAGCCGACAGATCGAGCTCGGTGCCATGCTGGTCGTAGTAGACCAGCTCGACGGTGGTTCCCCAGCGCACCGTGCCGACCGATGGCTCGGTTCGCTTCGCGATGAGGTCCATCAGCGTGGTCTTTCCCGATCCATTCGGCCCGACGACGCCAAGACGTTCTCTTCGATCGAGGGTGAGGTCGACATCAGAGAACAGAACTCGGCCGTCCGGAGCGGTGCCGGTCACCCCTTCGAGTTCGACGACGATGTCACCGAGGCGGGGGGTCGCGAACTCGAGGTGTAGCTCAGCCGGCCGAGCCACACCCTGCTTCTTCTCGGCGACGAGCGCCTTTGCTGCTTCGACCCGATACTTCGGCTTGGAGGACCGGGCCTTTGCTCCTCGGCGGAGCCACGCCAGCTCCGACCGGGCCAAGTTACGACGGACCGCGTCCGCCTCATCGGCTTGGACCGCCCGATCGGCCTTTGCCTCGAGATAGTCGGCGTAGCTTCCTTCGTGAACGAAGCCGGTGCCGCGATCGAGCTCGAGCATCCGATTCACCAGCCGCTCGAGGACATGGCGATCGTGGGTGATGAGCAGCAACCCGCCGCGGTGTCCCGCCAGACGTTCCTCCAGCCAGACGATGCCATCGACGTCGAGGTGGTTGGTCGGTTCATCGAGGATCAGGAGATCGGAAGGTTCGACAAGTGCCCGAGCCAGGCCGACCCGTTTTCCTTCGCCGCCCGACAGCGAGGAGGTCGACCGCTCGAGGAAGTCGCCCATGCCGAGCTTTGTGAGTACGGACTCGGCCTCCCACGTCTCGGCGACAATGGAGGACCAACCGGCTCCCGTCACCGCATCGAGCACAGTGCCCGCCGGCAGCGGCGCGTCCTGGTCGAGCATGGCAATCCGCACATCCTTGCCGGGACGCAGCTCGCCGGTCTCTGGCTCTTGCCGACCGGCGAGGACCCGCAGCAGCGTCGACTTGCCTGTCCCGTTGATACCGACGATCCCGAGGCGGTCACCGGTACTCATCGTCAGCGAGATGTCGGTGAACAAGGGCCGGTCGGGTCGAGAAACGCCAACCGAGAGGGCATCGAACAAGATCACCGAGGCAAGGCTAGGTCCGCCGGCGCCCGGGTCGCGGTGTTCACTGACCGCGGCAGACTGCCGAGGTGGATTCGGTTCCCCCGCTCGTCGTCAACCCTTCCGGACGCGGCCTGCGCACGATTGGCCTCGTCGTCCGAGGCGTTCGGCGCGTCGGACGCCAAATCGAGCCGTACACCAACTGGTGGTCCGATCAGAACCAGGAGGCACTGGCGGCCGACGGTCCACTGTGGATCTCGGTCGGAGATTCCACGTGCCTCGGGATCGGCGCATCTGCACCCGAGGCGGGGTGGGTCGGACGAATCCGGGACGCCCTGCAAGCACGAGACCCAGCCTGGCGTGTGATCAACTTGGCGATGTCCGGAGCGCGACTCAGCGATGCGCTCAACGAGCACGTTCCGATCGTTCATGATCTGATCTCCGCCGGGCAGCAACCGAATCTGACGACTGCGTGTGTCGGAACGAATGACGTGTTCTGGGGTCGAGTCCAGGTCACAGATCTTCGCAGCCTGGTCGAAGAGCTGGCAAAAAGTCTCCCACGACCCGCAGTGATCGCAACAATTGCCGGCAGCTCGAGTCGGGTTGCCCTGACCAATCGGGTCCTCAAACAAGCGGCAACCGGCCACGAACTCGAGTTGGTGGATCCGTGGCGGGAGCCCGGGCCCGGCGTGTTCGAACGCGTCGCCGACGACCGTTTCCATCCGAACGATGTCGGGCACCAGCTCATGGCCGACGCGTTCCTCCGTTCGATCGATCGGGTACTGCCGCCGACCGAGTGACACAGCTCCGAATGACATCGTGGTCAAGCCTCGCCTCGGCCGGACGGTAGGGTTCGGCGGTGAGCGGGATTCTCAGCGAGCTCGACATGAACGAACCCCGGCGGCGGAAACCGGCCTGGCCCGATTTGGCCGCAACAAAGGGACTCGTCGTTCGCCACCGCTCCACTGGCTACGTCGGCAAGGTACAGCGCTGCACGCCGGACTGGGTCACGATCGGTGACCAGAACGGGCGGACCCAGACCCTGCGCAACGAACGAGGCGCCTTCTCGGTCCAAGGGTCGAGCGTCACCCTCGTCCCGGCGAAGACGCCAAAACTCCCGGCCAGTCCGACGGTCACGGCCTCAGGCAGCGTTGCCGTTCGGGCCAAGGCACGGGTGGCGCGGCCGAGCCGAATACTGGTCGAGGGCATCCACGATGCGGAGCTCGTCGAGAAGGTGTGGGGGGCCGATCTGCGACTCGAAGGCATCGTGGTCGAACCTCTGCACGGCGCTGATGATCTCGCGACTGTCGTGAGCGATTTCGAACCCCAGACCGATCGCCGGCTCGGCATCCTGCTCGATCACCTCATCGACGGCACCAAGGAAACCCACATCGCCCGCACCATCAATCATGCGGACGTCTTGATCACAGGTCACCCGTATGTCGATGTCTGGCAGGCAATTCGACCTTCGGTACTCGGCATCAGCGCATGGCCGGTCATTCCAAAGGGAACGGATTGGAAGCTCGGCGTCTGCGCCGCGTTCGGGTTCGACGGTCCACCTGCGGTGCTGTGGCGGACGATGCTCAAGAGAGTCTCGAGCTATCGAGATCTCGAGCCCGGCCTCGTTGGCGCCATGGAAGAGTTGATCGATTTTGTCGCGCCACCTGAACACGTCAGCGAGCCGTCTTGTTGAACAGGTCGGCTGGCTGAACGGGTCAGCCGCGGCGTGCTGGGCGGGGACGTACACCGACTGGCATCGTCTCGTCTGACGCAGCGGCGAGGCCTCTCGACACCTCGAGCGGTGAAAGGCCGGGGGTTGACATCGCCCCCTGCGGAGCTTCATCTGGGAGGAACCACGAGGCGGGATCGATGCCATTGGCTGCCAGCGGGGCGTTGAACAGGAATCCCTGCATGATGTCGACACCGAAACCCCGGAGCTGGTTCACCTGCTCGATGGTCTCGACTCCTTCGGCAACAACACGAAGATCCAACGCCTTTGCCATTGCAACAACGGCCTCGATGATCGCCCGGTTCGAATCACCGTCTCCCATTTCGCGAACGAACACTTGGTCGATCTTCAGCGTCGACACCATGTCGAACTGCTTGATGTAGCTGAGCGACGACTGACCGGTACCGAAGTCGTCGATCGCGAGGCTGACACCGAGGTCACGGATCCTATTGAGGATGCTCAAGCCGTCGAGGTGATCGACGATCACGTCCTCGGTGATTTCGAGGACCAACTGCTCGGCGGGCAATCCGGACCATGCAAGGACTTCGGCAACCGTCTCAGGGAAGTTCTTGTCGATCAGCTGCTGCTCGGCGATGTTGACGCTCATCTTGACGTCCCGGGCATGCGGGTTGAGGTGGTTCCAGACCGCGGCCTGCGCCGTTGCTTCGCGCAAGACGTATTCACCGATCTTCGCCATCATCCCAGTTTCCTCGGCGACACCAAGGAAGGTGCCGGGGCCGATGAGCCCCCGGGATGGATGGTTCCAGCGGATGAGCGCCTCGAAGCCGTAGAGCCGCCGAGTCGAGACGTCGACCAGAGGCTGGAAGAACACGATGAACTGTTTCTCGTCCAGGGCTCGGACCAGGTCGCGTTCGATGTCGAGGCGGTCAACGGCCTCAGCCCGCTGCTGGTCGTCGAAGAGCGCAAAGCCCGAACGACTGCGCTTCGCCTTGTACATCGCGGCATCTGCATCTCGCACCAGATCGTCGGCCCGTCGGCTTTCTCCCGGACGCGTGATCGCAACACCAATGCTCGTCGAGACGACCTGGGCCCCGCCGAACAGCGAGACAGGCTTCTCGAACGTTCGGAGGATCTGGTCGACCACTGCAAGGACCGACTTCTGATTGAGTAGACCCCGAACGACCACGAGGAACTCGTCGCCGCCGAAACGGGCGACGACGTCAGAACTCCGGACGGTCGACAACAATCGCTCGGCAACGATGCGGAGCAGTTCGTCACCGGCCTCGTGACCCATTGAGTCGTTGATCACCTTGAATCGGTCGAGGTCGAGGAACAAGACCCCGACAACCGTGTCGTCCTGCCGGGCCGAGATGATGGACTCGTCGAGTTGACGGATCAAGGCGTTGCGGTTGAGAAGGTTTGTCAAGGCATCGTGGCTCGCCTCGTGCTCCGCTCGTTCGAGCATGTCCTTGGCCGCTCGAGCTCGATGGGCCTGGATCAAGGCTCCACATGTACCGGCGGCGGCGCCGATGAGCCCAGCGATCGACGTCAACACCGTTTCGCGCCGCGAGATGCCGACCAGTGTCGACAGCGCGTCCGTCCACAGGATCGCACCAAGGAGCCCCGCGAGGAGCACCTGCCCCGGATGGA